>JBIOVE010000272.1:0-24363 GCA_044867565.1 Candidatus Udaeobacter sp.
CCGCTACAGCAGCACGAGGACGAATCGCGCGTTATACATGGGGGGACGATTATCACGACGTGATCGCGGAGAAGTTGCACAAAATCGACAGTTTCCTTTGCAAATTCGGCGGCAGGCAAAAATGCTACGTGGATACCGGACCCATTTTGGAGCGCGATCATGCGGCTCAAGCCGGCCTTGGCTGGCACGGTAAAAGCACGATGTTGATCGATCCGCGACTGGGCACGTGGTTTTTTCTCGCTGAAATTTTAACGACGCTCGATCTACCTCCGGACGCTCCACAAGCCGATCGCTGCGGAACATGTGAGCGCTGCATCACGGCTTGTCCCACAGGCGCAATCACTGCTCCTCATCGGCTCGATGCACGTCGCTGCATTTCTTATTTAACAATTGAGCTCAAAGCATCCATCCCGCTGGAGCTTCGCCCACTTATCGGAAACCGGATTTTTGGGTGCGATGATTGTCTCGATGCCTGCCCATGGAATCGCTTCGCTCAGGTATCCCGGGAATCTGCGTTCTCGGCGCGTCAATCAACGACGGGCATGTCGCTGCGGGATTATTTGGAATTGAACGATGCCGAATTTCGCGCGCTTTTCAGAAATTCACCGATAAAGCGAATCAAGCGACGCGGTTTTTTGCGCAATGTCTGCGTTGCCTTGGGGAACGTAGGCGACCTGTCCGATCTGCCGGCTCTGGAACGAGCGGCAGCTGATTCGGAGCCACTAATCGCAGAGCATGCTGCCTGGGCAGTCGCGCGGATTCAGGAACGCTATGGGAAAGCGCATCTGAAAGTCTGTTGAATCCAAAACGACCGCTGGCTGCATCTCACTGTTGATGTTGTGAACGCGTTTGCTTTGCAAAGGTCTAAAGTGAGATACTTTCTGGCGCTTCCCCCACCCTGACGGCATCCTATGCATCAAACCTTAATCGCCCCGCCAGTCGCCTCCCAAGTAGCCAGGAAACGCCGTTCGCGCCGGAGGCGTTATATCATTTTCGGTTCTATCGGCCTGGTATTGCTACTGATCGTTTTTTCGATCATCGCGAGCAAACGCGAAAAACCAATTGCCGTCACTACCGAGAAAGCCTTGCGCCAGACAATCTTGCAGACCGTTTCTGCTACGGGAAAGATACAGCCCGAAACCGAAGTAAAAATTTCGCCGGAAGTAGCTGGTGAAATTACCGAATTGCCGGTCAAGGACGGGATGCAGGTTAAAAAGGGCGATCTGCTGGTGAAGATTAAACCGGACTCTTACAAGGCCCTGCTCGAGCAGCAGGAGGCGGCGATCAGCGCGGCGAAGGCAACGAACCTCCAACAAAAAGCGACAATGGTGAAAACCGAGCAGGATTTGAAACGAGCGGAAGACATGTACGGGAAGAAGACGATCTCGATTCAAGAATACAACTCTGCGCAGGCCGCGTCCGATGTTGCGAAGAACACCTACGAAAGTTCGTTACACGAAATCGAACGCGCGGAAGCAGGTTCGAGTCAGGCGCGCGACCAACTTTCCAAGACGACGGTTTATTCACCGATCGATGGGACGGTGACACTCTTAAACAGCAAACTCGGCGAGCGAATCGTGGCGACGGGACAATTTGCCGGCACGGAAGTGATGCGCGTGGCCGATCTCGGCCATATGGAGGCGCGCATCGACGTAAACGAGAACGACGTTGTAAACGTGAAAGTCGGCGATAAGGCGAAAGTAAAGGTGGACGCCTACGGCGATCGCAAATTCGACGGCACTGTTTATCAGATTGCCAACACCGGGACGACGACAGGAGCCGGCACGCAGGAGGAAGTGACTAATTTTCAAGTGAGGGTCCGGATCGACGATCACGATGTGACGTTAAAACCGGGACTGAGTTGCACGGCGGATATCGAGACAAACATGGTCAAAGATGTCGTCGCCGTGCCGATGCAGGCGGTCACGATTCGCACCGGCGATAGCAATTTGAGTCCGGAAGAAATTGAAAAGAAAAAACAAAGGACGGCGGCGCGCGACAAAGGCGACAACAATGCCGAGTTTACGAATGCAAAAGCAGAGAAGGCGGCGCAGAAGGAAGAGCGCGAAAAGCTGGCGAAAGTTGTATTCCTGAAAAAAGGAAGCGAGGCGAAACTGGTAAAAGTGACGACCGGAATTTCGGACGACACCTACATGGAAATCAAAAGCGGCGTGAAACCGGGCGACGAAGTGATTTCGGGAAGTTACAGCGCGATCAGCCGGAAATTGAAAGAAGGCGCCAAGGTTACCTACGACAAGGAAGATAAGAAATAATGGAGTGTTGGAGTTGTGGAGTAATGAATTCATTCGGAACGGCGACTCTCCATTTCTCCAACACGCCAGCAGTTCATGACTTCTGAATTCGTTCGGTCAGTCGGCCCTCTCGTGATCGATATCGAGAACATCACGAAAGATTACGTGATGGGTGAAGAGATCGTGCGCGCGCTGCGCGGCGTGACGCTGCAAATTCATCGCAACGAATACATCGCGATCATGGGGCCGAGCGGCAGCGGAAAATCGACTCTCATGAATATGCTCGGTTGTTTGGATACGCCCACGTCCGGTCGCTACGAATTCAATGGCAAGAATGTGGCTGAGATGAATGACGACGAACTGGCGGCGATTAGGAATCGCGAGATCGGCTTTGTGTTTCAAACGTTCAATCTGCTGCCAAGATCGACGTCGTTACGTAACGTCGAACTCCCTCTCATTTACGCGGGCATCGATCCGGAGACGCGCGAGCAACGCGCGGCAGAAGTTCTGGCAGACGTGGGCCTGGGCGATCGGATTCATCATAAGCCTAACGAACTCTCGGGAGGTCAGCGCCAGCGCGTGGCCGTCGCGCGCGCGCTTGTGAACAAGCCGTCCATTATTTTGGCTGACGAACCGACCGGAAATCTCGATTCGAAAACCGGCGAGGAAATCATGGCGTTGTTCGAAGATTTGTATCGGCGCGGGAACACCATTATTCTCGTTACGCATGAGCGCGATATCGCCGCACACGCCCGGCGGACGGTGCATTTGCGCGATGGTCTGATTGAAAGCGATCACGCCGGATTTATTCCCGAAGTCGATATGGCTGTTGTCAGCTAAGATGGACAATGAAACGTTTGCTCTACGAACTGGCCGAGAGTTGGAAAATCGCGGTCGCGCAGATGCGATCGAACATGACGCGCTCGACTCTCACGGCACTCGGCGTCATTATCGGTATTGTTGCGGTGACATTGATGGGCACCGCGATCGGCGGCATTTCGATCGGCTTCGATAAGAGCATGGCCGTACTCGGCGATGACGTTCTTTACGTCACCCAGTGGCCGTGGAAGCCCGTGGATGATTGGTGGAATTATCGCGACCGCAAACGAATCAAAACGGAATACGCTGAACAGCTGAACGGCATAATCGAGAAAACGCCGAACTCGAATCTCGTTGTTGCCGTGCCGACATCGAATGTGTTTCGTTCGATTAAATATGGCGGCAACCAGGTGGACAACGTTTTCGTGCTCGGGACCACTTCGGATTTCATCGTAACATCGACAATCGATTGTAAAGAAGGCCGTTTCTTTAGCGAAATGGAATCGCGCGGTGGCGCTAGCGTTGTTGTCATCGGTTACGACGTGGCCGACGCATTATTTCCATCGGAGAGCCCAATCAACAAATCGGTTCTGATTAACGGTCAGCTTTTCAAGGTCGTCGGCGTTAACACGCGACAGGGAACGTTCCTCGGCTTGTTCAGCTGGGACTCCATGGTGGCCATGCCGCTCGCTGCATTTAACAAATACTTTTCGGCGAAGCCTGATTCGGACGTCCGAGTAAAAGTGAAAGACAAAACCAAACTCGCGGATGCAAAGGACGAATTGACCGGTTTGATGCGCCGCGTGCGCGGTTTGCCACCAGAGAAGAAAGACGATTTCTCGATCAACGAACAACAGGCATTCAAGAGCACGCTTGATCCGGTGAAGAACTCGATCGCCGTTGCGGGATTGTTCATCACGGGCCTTTCGCTGTTCGTCGGAGCGATTGGCATCATGAATATCACATTCGTCAGCGTGAAAGAGCGGACGAAAGAGATCGGAACACGCAAAGCGCTCGGCGCCCGCCGGCGCACGATTCTGTTGCAGTTTCTCATCGAATCGACTGCGCTCTGTCTTCTTGGTGGATTTATCGGGATCACATTTGCATACGTGATGTGTCTTGGAATTGGGAAGGCGTTTCCATCTTTCCCAATTCAATTTTCGGTCGCGCTCGTCATCGCGAGCATGATCGTTTCGGTCATGACCGGACTCATGTCCGGCTTCGCGCCGGCTTGGACGGCGTCACGCCTCGATCCGGTAACGGCACTTAGATACGAGTAAGATCAACATGTTATTCAAAGAGATCATCAAGATGGCGCTGAGTTCGCTCGGCGTGAACAAGCTGCGATCAAGCCTGACGATGATCGGCATCACGATCGGCGTTTTTTCCGTGATCTCAGTCATGACCGCGATCGGCGCGCTTCAATATTCGATCGAGCACGGTATCAGTTTCCTCGGCTCCAATATTTTTCAGTTCGCGAAATATCCGGCGAACGTGAGTACGAGCGGCGACGTGCAGGAGAAATATCGGAACCGGCGCAATATTAGTTACCAACAGGCGTTGCATTACTACCGATTGATGGAAGGCCAAGCGCGCGAAATTTGCCTGAAATCTTTCGCCTATGAAGTCAAAGGACAGGCCGTTTATAATGGTGTGAAAACGACGCCGAGTCTGCTCGTCGTTGGATCGAACCGTAGTTTTCTGACCGCAAATGCTTTCACGCTCGGCTACGGGCGCAATCTTAACGACGAAGATGTTGAATTTTCACGCCGCGTGATCGTTGTCGGAAAGATGGTCGAGAAACGTTTGTTTCCTCACGAAACGCCGATCGGCAAAGTAATCAGGATGAGCGGTCATACTTATACCATCATCGGCGTGCTCGCAGAAAAAGGGACCGCGTTCGGTCAAAGCCAGGATGACATCTGCATCATGCCAATCACGCGGTTTTTCGAGGATTACGGCGCGGCGAAACGCACTGTAAACATCGCGACCCAAGCCTTCTCAGCCGATACTTACAATCGGACGTTCGACAAGGCGATAGGTGCGATGCGGATTGCGCGCGGCCTTCGGGCCGATCAGGAAAACGATTTCGAGATTTATTCAAATGACTCGCTCAAGAGTGCATTTGTATCGATTGCGGGCGTGGTGCGTATCGGCGCGTTTGTCATCAGCTTTATCGCGCTTGTTGCCGCGGGCATCGGCATCATGAACATCATGCTTGTCAGCGTGACCGAACGGACCAAAGAGATTGGCATCCGCAAATCCATCGGCGCCCGCAGTCGCGATATTTTGCGGCAGTTTCTGACCGAAGCCGTTTTCATTTCCGAGGCTGGCGGCATCCTCGGAATTGTCCTCGGGATTATCGTGGGTGACTTGCTCGCGGCATGGCTAAAGGCGGATGTGATTTTCCCATTCGGCTGGGCGATTGCAGGCCTGATTGTCTGCTCGGCCATCGGCATCGGATTCGGTTTGTATCCTGCTTATCGAGCCGCCAACCTCGATCCAATCGAAGCATTGCGCTACGAATGACGAAATGCGCAAGCCTCGCCCCATGGGCGGGCGCAGTCCCATTATCCACACTGATCTAAACCCAGCGCTTTGAAGGTCGCATCGACGTGTTTGAAATGAACATCCAGCGAACAAAGCCGATCGATCTCTGCATCGGAAAGTTTCGCCGTGATCTCCGGTTCGCGTTTCACGTTCTCGACGAACGTCCCCTTGCCTTTCCAGGTTTTCATGGCGGCTCGCTGCACGGCTTCATACGCATCTTTGCGTTCCGCGCCTGCGCGTGTCAGAGCAAGCAAGATCGATTGGCTGAAATAGAGACCTTTTGTGAGAGCGAGATTCTGTTCCATCCGTTCCGGATAAACCTGCAAGCCTTCCACCAGTTCACACAGTTTCACCAGCATGTAATCCAGAAGAATGCACGAATCCGGTAAGATGATCCGTTCGGCGCTGGAGTGACTGATGTCGCGCTCGTGCCAGAGAGCTACGTTTTCGAGCGCTACAATTGCATTACCTCGAATGACGCGCGCCAAACCGCTCAACCGTTCACTGGTAATTGGGTTGCGCTTATGCGGCATCGCCGAGCTGCCTTTTTGCCCTTCACCAAAAAATTCCTCCACTTCGAGAACTTCAGTCCGCTGGAGATGACGAAACTCAGTCGCCCAACGGTCGATGCTTGACGCAATAATGGCGAGCGTGGTGCAAAATTCTGCATGCCGGTCACGTTGTACAATTTGCGTGGAGAGGGTCGCCGGTTTTAAACCCAGCTTCTCACAGACTTCCCGCTCAATCTTTGCATCTACATGAGCATGCGTTCCGACCGCCCCGCTAATTTTCCCGACGCGAATACGTTCGCGTGTTTGCGTGAGGCGTTCTTCTGCGCGCCCGAATTCGTCGAACATGAGGGCAAGCTTCAGTCCAAACGTGATCGGCTCCGCGTGCACGCCATGGCTCCGGCCAATCATCGGAGTCATTTTGAACCGGAGCGCCTGTTTCCCAATTGCCGTCCGTAACGATCTCACGTCATTAACAAGGATCCTGCACGACTCTGTCAGTTGCACCGCGAGCGTCGTATCCAGGATATCGGACGAAGTTAATCCTTGATGAATCCAGCGTGCGGCTGGTCCGACGGATTTGGCAACATTCTCGAGAAAGGCGATGACGTCGTGATTGGTCCGCTTTTCGATCTCTGCAATTTCGGGAATGGAGAACCGCGCCCGCTCCCGAATCTCTGCCGCGTCCTTCTTCGGAATTTGGCCGAGTTCTGCCATCGCCTCGCAAGCGAGGGTTTCAATTTCGAGCCAAACCTGAAACTTGCACTCGTCCGACCAAACCTTGCGCATCTCTGGCCGGGAATAACGATCAATCACTCCGGGAAGATAAAAGCGTGAGGCTCAGGCGAAAAGCGTTTTGTTAAGCGACAACTCACCGACGTGAATCCCAAGGAAACTCGTGGCGACCGCGATTTTGTCGCGACTGTCGAACTTAGCGGCTTAACAAACGCGGGCGCGCAAGAAGCGCCCGTTGTCTTGCAAACGCACCCGGCCACTGGCGAAAAGATCTGCGACGGTTGCGACCGTCTCTTTGCTGCTCCTCGTGCATGAACTCACTGCCAGGATAAGATCACCCAGAGACAGCCTGGTACGCGGCTTCAGGATTTGGCGATTCCTCTTCATGTCGTGCCCGTTTTGGTTCATAGCAGTTCTGATGCCATCAGTCGTTGTGAATATCTTATCCGTGCCCCCTGTGCAGTTATTCATTTCTTATGCACCTTAGAACTGACCGTTGAGCGACACTTTTGTTCAATTTTCGAACACGAGATCGTGGCCAACCGAAGCGAGGCGGGATCGCCCTCGCAAATCGTGGGGATTCATCAAAAGGCTATGGCGACTGCGATCCGGAACGCGGCTTCATCAATCGCAAGGTCAGCATGTACAGGGCGGCGAACAGCGTGATTATCAGAAGTATGCCACTCGACTGCCCGTGTATGAAGCGCACCAGCGCCTCCGGACTCGTTAGAAGTTCCGGTTCGACCCGATACGCTTTGTCGCCAAGATAAGCCAGAATGTAACACCAGATCGCTGACCCGGTGATGGTCATTAAACTGAAGATGCCGAAACTCATCCGAACGATCCCTGCGGGAATCGAGATCAAATGGCGAACAACCGGAAGCAGGCGCGCAAAAAAGATTCCACCTGCTTCATAGCGGGCAAGCCAATGCTCGGCTCGTTCCAGCTTTTTCGGAGTGAGCAACACGAAACGTCCATATTTTACAATCAGTGGCCGGCCAATTAATCGTGACGCCCAATACGTGACGGCTGAGCCCAAATACGATCCGAGCGTTCCTGCAAAGACGACGCCCGCAAAACTGAGTTTGCCCTGCGCGGCCAGAAATGCAGCCGGCGGAATGACAATCTCACTGGGCACGGGAAAGATCGAGCTTTCCATCGCCATCAACACAATGATTCCAGTGTAGCCGCCGGTCAGGACCCAGCCGAACCAGATTTCAAGAAGATGATGCATATTGTCATTCCGAGCGAAGTCGAGGAATCTCTCGATATCGAATTGCCAGGA
Source organism: Candidatus Udaeobacter sp. (assembly GCA_044867565.1). Lineage (GTDB taxonomy): Bacteria > Verrucomicrobiota > Verrucomicrobiia > Chthoniobacterales > UBA10450 > Udaeobacter. The sequence goes on from JBIOVE010000272.1 coordinate 8,151, forward strand.
GTTCGCCGTAGTTCAATCCAAAACTCAAAATCTGCAATCTGAAATTATCATGTCGATCTACCGGCGCGTCCTCCGTTATTATCGCCCGTTCCTTGGGCAGACGATCTTCGGGTTGCTTCTGTCGCTTCTCGGCATCGGCCTGAACTTGCTCAAACCGTGGCCGTTTAAAATAATCGTCGACGATTTCCTGCGAGCCGGCTCGGCGATACGCAGTGACTGGCGCACTTGGATTCCCCTGCTGTGTCTGGCGCTGGTCGCGATTCAGCTCCTGTGGGGAATCATCAACTGGATCACAAATTATCTTTTCGTGAAGATCGGGCTACAGGCGCTGCTCAACTTGCGCACCGATCTCTATTCCTACCTTCAATCTCTCTCGCTCAGATATCACGATGCGCGGCGTTCGAGTGATTCCAGTTTCCGGGTCGCTTACGATTCCCAATCGATCCAGACAATCTACAACAAAGGTTTCACAAATATCTTCGCATCCGCAACGACCTTGATCGGAACATTCGTCATTATGTTGCGGCTGGATTGGCGGCTGACACTGGTTTCACTTGCAATCGTCCCTCTGATTATTGGCGCGATCTATCTTTTCGCGCATCGGATTCGTCGCGAATCGACATCCATTCAGGAACAGGAAAGCGCGATGCTGGCGCAAGCGCAGGAAGGCCTGAGTTCCATCCGGATGGTGCACGCATTTGGGCGTGAGGAATTCGAAGTGCGACAATTTCAGCAGCAAGCCAGGCAAAGCTTGCAAGCCAACCTGCGGCTCACGTTGACAAACGTGAACAGCGCGCTCGTGATCAGCACGCTGATGGTGGTCGGTACGGCAGCGATGTATTACATCGGCACGCTGCATGTTCTCGCTGGAACGCTCACACTCGGTTCGCTTCTCGTCTTCAGCGCATATCTGCTGATGCTCTACCAACCGCTCGAATCGCTCACCTACACGGCCTGGGCAATGGAGGGTGCCACCGCTGGCGCGAAACGCTGCTTCGAGGTCCTGGATCGCCAGGATGATGTGGTTGATTCACCGAATGCGATTGCAATTCCATTGGCAGCAGGCGCGATTGCATTCAAGGACGTAAGCTTCGGTTATGCAGGAGATCGATATGTGTTGCGCGATATCAATCTTCGCATCGATCCGAATCAGATCGTCGGCCTTGTCGGCGGCACCGGGGCTGGTAAAAGCACTTTGTTCAGTTTGGTGCCGCGGTTTTACGACCCGACGACCGGCTCAATCACGCTCGACGGACATGATCTTCGCCAGATTACGAAGAGAACTTTGCGGGCGCAGATCGCCATCGTTCTACAAGATACACTGCTTTTCTCAACAACAGTCCGCGAGAACATCGCCTATGGCAGGCCAGATGCGACGGAAGAAGAAATTATCGATGCTGCATGTCGCGCCCAAGCCGACGAATTCATTCGACAGCTGCCCAATGGCTATGCAAGCCCAGTTGGCGAACGAGGCGGACATTTGAGCGTCGGCCAGCGGCAGCGTATCGGTATCGCCCGCGCGTTTTTGAAAAACGCGCCGATTTTATTGCTCGACGAACCCACTTCAGCGCTCGATCCGGTGACGGAATCGGCAATTATGGAAACAATCAAAGAATTAATGCGTGGCCGGACGACATTGATCGCGACGCATCGTCTGGCCACGATTCATGGTCTCGATCAAATCGTCGTGCTCGAACTCGGACGGATTGTCGAGAAAGGTCGTGGCCCGGAGCTGGTCGCGCGCGAGGGTGTTTACTCGAAACTTTACACTTCGGGAAAATTTCTTTCATGAGCAACGTCAAACAAAACCGACATGTCGAGGACGATTGGTGGGCGCATCCAATCCCTGACAACGTCGAGTTTGACGAAGGATTTTATTGCGAGAGCGCCCAAATCTTTCGGAAACTTCGCAGCAAAAGACCGCGTGCCGTCATTATCGGCAAACATGTTTCGTGTTACGCTGGTTGCTCGTTTTCTATCGGCGAGAATGGCCAGTGTACGATCGGCGATTTCGCTTTGCTCAATGGCGCACTCATCATGGCAGAGGAGAGGATCGACATCGGATCGCATTGCCTGATTTCCTGGAACGTCGGCATCGCCGATTCCGATTTCCATCCGCTCGAGCCCGCGCAGCGTTTGATCGATGCGCAAGCTCTTGCGCCCTACTTCAAAGATCGTCCCGCGCGTCCGAAATTAAAAACCGCTCCCGTGAAAATTGCCGACAATGTCTGGATCGGCATGAACGCGGTTATTTTGAAAGGCGTCACCGTTGGGGAGAACTCGGTTGTGGCGGCCGGATCGGTAGTTACGAAAAGCGTTGCGCCGAATACGGTTGTGGCGGGAAATCCTGCAGTCGTTGTCAGACATTTAAGCAATGATTCGACTTAACCCTCCACGCTCGACGTTCACCGTTCAACGCTCAACTCAGATAGTTAGACCTTGGACCGCTGGATGTTAGGCGTTGGGCGTTTTCCTTTTTTAATGAAACGCAAGCGCATTGTCGTGATGGGCTTCGTGGGTTCGATGCCCATCGCGGGCGTGATCTGGCAGCACATTCACTATATCGTCGGACTACAACGGCTTGGCCACGATGTCTATTACATCGAAGACTCCGCACGCCTCCCGTACAATCCGGAGACGTTTGAAATAAATAATGAATTCGATTACGCCGCCCGGGTTCTAAATCGCTTGGCGCAAGAATTCGGATTCAAAAATCGCTGGGGATTTTGCGCGCGCTATTTGCCGGGCAACCCAACTGCCGGCCTGCCGTTGAAGAAAATCCGGCAGCTCTACCGTGATGCGGACGCGATCCTGAACATTTGCGGGGCGCAGGAGCTCAACGACGACCTGCTCGTTTCCGATCGCATTCTTTACATCGAGAGCGATCCCGGCGTTGAACAAATCAAGGTCGACAAGGGCACCAGATCGACAATCGATTATCTGCGGCGACATCACACGCTTTTCACATTTGGCGAAAATGTCGGCACAAAGAGTTTTCCCGTCCCGACACACGGATTCAAATGGCTGCCGACACGTCAACCGGTCGTCACCGATCTTTGGAAAACGCATCGTGCTCCGCCGCGTGTTGCGGTCTTCACTTCGGTAGCGAACTGGTCCACAAGCGGACTGAAAGACATCACATGGCGCGGCCACAAATATCTTTGGAGCAAGTCCCGTGAATTTTTGCGTTTTATCTCAGCACCAAAAAAATCAGGAGAAACCTTCGAGCTGGCGACGAACACCGAAGATGGAAATACGCGGAAGAGATTCTTGCATAACGGGTGGCGGCTTCAGTGCCCGCTTCAGCTCAGCGTCGATTACTGGCTTTATCGCGATTACATCCGCCGCTCGAAAGGCGAATTCACGGTGGCCAAGGATCAATACGTCCGCTTAAACACCGGCTGGTTCAGCGACCGGAGTGCCTGCTATCTCGCGGCTGGTCGCCCAGTTATAATTCAGGAGACCGGTTTTACCAAAGCTTACGGCGGCAAACTAGGACTTTTATCGTTCGGATCGCTGCGTGAAATTGTCGCTGCGGTGAAATCGATTAATGGCGACTACACGAGACATTGTCGTGCGGCTCGCGCTCTGGCGCGCGAGTTCTTTGAAGCAGAAAAAGTCCTCGAATCACTTCTTGATCGCGCTGGAATTTGATTCAACAGGACAAGCCTCCTGCCCTTGGCATGTCGAGCGGAGTCTCCCGCTGCTGCGGGATTATTACTAAAGGTTGCTGCACTTCAATTTAACAGTAAGAGATTCTTCGACTCCGCTGCGCTCTGCTCAGAATGACAAGGAAGCTGGCGTTGGAGTTTGATTCCTCGCTTTTGTTGACCAAAGATGTTGAACGGCGAGCGCGTGTAGCATGTCAGTTCTGTCCGAACGCGACTGGCGAATGCAGATTCCAACCTTGATTTTCCATCACTTCAATTGAGTTTTGAGCCTTCCGTCCATGAAGCGTAATCTCATTTTTGCCTGCGTTACCTTCCTGCTAGGATCGACGTCGTACGCACAGCAAGGCACGCCGGCAGCATCCCCCATTGAGCCGCAAGCTCCGCCATCAGGCGTGCTCGCCAGCCCCAGCCCACCTGCCCAAGCTGTGGTTCCAGTGCCGGTTCTGATCGCGCCCCCAAAGCCAAATGGACCGGTTCAAAAAAGTCTCGTTCGGATCACAGCAACGGCAGTCGAGCCGGATTACAAAGCGCCTTGGAATGCTGGAGGGCTCCAGCGCGGTGTTGGAGCCGGCTTTGTGATTGATGGCAATCGAATTATGACGAATGCCCACGTGGTAAGTAACAGCCGCTATCTGACAGTCGAACGTGAGGGCGATCCCAACAAATATCCGGGACGAGTCCTATTCGTGGCGCACGATTGCGATCTGGCGCTCATGACTGTGGACGCGCCGAATTTCTTCAAGAACATGTTGCCTTTGAAATTCGGCGGAATTCCCGCGCTTGAATCGGCAGTCTCGGCCTACGGTTACCCAATCGGCGGCGAACGGATGTCGGTCACGACTGGCATTGTGTCGCGGGTTGATTTTCAGCTCTACACCCATTCATCGATCGACCAGCACCTCGCGATCCAGATCAGCGCCCAGATTAACCCAGGGAACAGCGGTGGACCGGTGATGCAAAATGCCAAAGTGGTTGGCGTTGCATTCCAAGGTTATAGCGGCGACGTCGCACAAGGTGTCGCCTACATGATTCCCACGCCAGTGATCAACCGGTTCTTAAAGGACATCAGCGACGGACATTACGACAAATATGTCGATCTGGGAATCACCTATTCGAAGCTGCAAAATCCCGCCCAGAGAAGATTTCTCGGATTAAAAGATAACGATCGGGGCGTGCTGGTTGGCACAGTGGTCGCGGCCGGACCGTCGGCCGATATTCTGCGGCCTGGTGACGTGCTTCTCGCGATCGATGACCATCCCATCGCAAGTGATTCGAATGTCGAATTGGAAGGCGAGCGCGCGGACTTCCAGGAAGTGGTCGAGCGAAAATTCATGGGCGATTGGGTCAAGTTCGACATCTGGCGCGACAAGCAGCCAATGACGGTCTCGATCAACCTCTATACCCCCTGGCCGTATCGGATTCAGGGCCAAAGTTATGATGTGCGTCCCCGCTACGTCCTTTACGGCGGTTTGCTTTTTCAGCCGCTGAACCTCGATTTGCTCGAAGCCTTTCGGCCAACTGATCTGCGTCTCCGTCATTTTTTTGAATATTTCGTTCAGGAACAACTCTATCTGGAGCATCCCGATGTCATTGTTCTGACCAACATTTTGCCGGACCCGCTAAATACTTATCTCGCGCCGTATCGCGGCGGGATTGTGGATGAAATAAACGGCAAGAAAATTCGAACGCTGGATGAACTGGCGAACGCTTTCGCCGAAACACCTGAGCACTTCGTCATTCGCATGATTGGCGATGGGCCTCCGTTGGTGCTTGATCGCAACAAAGTGGAAGCTGCCCGCGAGCGAATCAAGACCCGTTACAATGTATTGAAAGAACAGAATCTCGAAGAACACCCAGCGTCACAAACTCCGCGGCAGGCAAACAAGAACTAAGGATGGCAAAGCATTTTTTTATCACGTTTGGAATTGTTCTTGGCACGATGACTGGGACACTGGCCAAAAAGGAATCTGGTGTTCCAGCGCCAATGAGCACGCAAAAGCAGTTGGCGCTCGTCCGCGTGAATGTAACCGGCCAGTCTTACGATTATTTTCGGCCCTGGCAAAAGAAAGCGCCGTTTTCAAAGCGCGCACTTGGCGCTGTCTTGTCGAAAGGCCGTGTTCTGGTAACGGCGGACCTGGTTGCAAACCAAAACTACGTCGAACTCGAGCGCGCGGAGACCGGTGAAAAAACGGCCGCCAAAGTCCAGGTGATTGATTATGAATCCAACCTGGCGCTGCTCGAGCCAACAGAAAAAGCATTCCTCGATGGAATCACTCCGCTGGAAATCACGGCCGACACAGTGGTTGGCGATCGGCTCGCCGCGTGGCAACTTGAGCCGACCGGCGCCTTGCTTGCGACGGAGGGCCTAGTCACAACTGTGCAAATGACGCAGTATCCGATCGATGTTGGGCAATTTCTTACCTACCGCGTCAGCATCCCGATGCAGTATCGAGAGAACAGCTACACGGTGCCGCTGGTGAAGAATAACAAGCTCGCCGGATTGTTGCTCCGCTACGATTCGCGTTCGCAGCTACTTGACGCTATCCCCGCGCCCATCATCACGCATTTCTTAAAGGAGGCTGAGAACCAGAATTATCGCGGCTTTCCATCCGGCGGTTTCTCATTTTTCCCGACGCGGGATCCAGAACTGCGCGAATTCGCCGGGGAAAAAGGGAAAGCCGGCGGGGTCTATATCACCAACGTGGAACCGAATACACCAGCAATGAAAGCCGGGCTGCAAGTCGGTGACATCGTGACAGCAGTCGCGGACCGCGAAATCGATCAAAACGGCAATTATGTGGATCCCCTCTACGGCAAGATCGAATTTACAAATTTGCTTACTGCCCACGCTTATTCCGGGGACGTTGTGCCCTTTCGCGTTCAGCGCAACGGCAAACCAATGCAGCTAAATATGACGCTCGAGCATCGAGACGCGAAAGATTATGTTAGCCCCCCATACAATCTGGATGAGCCTCCCCGCTACTATGTGCTCGGCGGTCTCATTTTTCAGGAGCTTTCCCGCCAATATCTTAAGGAATGGGGCCCAACTTGGGAAAGATCCGCGCCCCAGCGGCTGGTTTACTTTGATCGTTTCCAATCGGAGCTCTTTCCCGAGGGGAACCGCCGCGTCGTCATTCTCAGCCAGGTTCTTCCTGCCGACAGCACAATCGGCTACGACGAACTCGCCTATTTGACGGTCACAAAAGTTAACGGCAAAGAAATCAAGTCGTTAGGCGATCTCGCCGAAGCGGTAAAACAGCCAATTGACGGCTTTATCAAAATCGAGACGGAAGAAGATCCAAAACAGATTGAGCTCGACGCAGCGCAGGTCGCCGCCGAAGCGCCCAATCTCCAGGAAAACTACGGCATCTCCTCCATGCAACGCCTCGATTGATTCATGTCCTTCACAATAGCCCAGCGGGAATCGTGAACCAGGGTTAGGCCGATGTCGCGGATATTCGGAACGCAGATTTGCAGTCTGTGCGGCCAACGGACTTCCGGTCCCGTCATGACTTGGTTGTCTTCTGTTCAACACTGTTCTTAGGGGCCACTGGCGTTCGGCAAGCTGCCGAACAAGGCAGACGGGGAGCCAGTGCTGTCCTCTACACTTCGCCGCTTTGTGAGATCGGCCGCGGCCTCGCTAAAAACCTATCCACTTCTTCGTTATACGTTTGGAACGGATCGCCCATAACAAGAAAATCGCGGCTGTCGCAGGCGATCGAATCCCAATTAATGACGTACGGGATCTCCCCGTTGCGAGACTGGAAAAAGGCCACGGCGTGCGCTCGGCCTGACGCGCGCGTATTAGCCGGAGGAACATGTGTCGCGCTCGGGCGGCGGACACTGTTGTTCCACTCGGCAATTCGCTTGCCCGGCGTGACACCGAAGAATAGTCCCCGAATCGGATCGATGTTGTGATATTCGAGGTCGATACTTTGCAGCCACGGATGGTTCCAGCTCAACTTTTCCGCCTCCATAAATGTTTCGAGCAGCCATTTTTTGGTGATCCAATCCACTCCACCAATGAGAGACTGATGGTTTTGCTCGAGTGCTTCAAGGACGAGACCCCAGCTTTCCAGCAGCCAGTTTGTTTCCGCGCTGCTGTTGCGCAAATATTTTTGCGCCAGTAGATGAAATTCCCACTGCACGTCGAGCGCGCCGATAGTCTTGCCATCCTCCAAATGGACGATCCATTTGTGCGTGGCATCGCGCGAGATGTCGCGCGTGCTTTGCACGGCATCAGCCAGAACAAAATTGCGAGGCAACCGGCCATCCTCGAGCAGCGATAAAACGCATGCGGTCGTGCCAATCTTCAGCGCGGTGGCAAACGGACTCATGTTCGAATCCCCAATGAGCAAATGCAGGCGCCGATATTTTCGGTAGTCGGCCAGCGGTTCGTCTCGCGCGTTGATGATCGCGCGATTAAATTGCACCCATTGATAGATGTCGTTCACGATGTGATCGGCGCGCTGACTGAGCTGAAAATTCACCTGCGCTTCTGGTTGGGGCGGCTCGAAATCGAACGCGAGCGGATTCGACTGGCCGACACGGCCTGCGCCGGTAAAGATTTGCCGCGTCGCCAAAAAAGTAAGCAGCGTGCCGAGAATTGGCGGCGTGAATTGTGCCTCCCGTTTCATTAAATAATTCTCGTGGCAACCGAACGTCGCGCCGGTGTGATGATCGACATTGTTTTTGATAAACGACACGCGGCCCTCTGCGCCCAAGGCAATAAGTGACGATTGAAGCAGATCGTCCCCAGCCAATTCATAGGTGACGAGATCGTACAGGTGCAAACATTCCGGCGACGCGTATTCAATGTGCCCCATGTCGAGATAGAGGCGTCCGCCGTTAAGAAGAAAACCTCCGTTGCCCGGCGGCTCTTCGTAATCCCGGTAGTGCAGATCGATCGTGCCGGCCTTGGCTTTTCGAAAAAGATAGTTTTTGACCTTGGCCGGCCAGAGTTCGGAATTGACGTGCGGCTCTTGCTCGCTCAGCAGGCAGCCGTACTCGGTTTCAATTCCAACGATCCGATCCATTTTTTTGTCAGTTAACGACTTGGCGATTGGGTGAATCAGCCATCGAAAACATTTTAATCACTGAATTGATAAATCTCTAAATATTTTCGCGGCCGTCTGTAGCAGGGCAGGTTGGAAATGATCTTGGAATGGGTTGTTAACAAATGTTAACAACTTGCAATAAAGTTCGGGAAGGCGGGCCTGCCGCGCCGTTGCAAAGTTGACGTTGGATGTTGTTTCTAGCATCCAAATGTCTCCGCGTAGGACAATCCCTCAAACTTGTATAGGGGAGAAATACATCTTCGATAGGAAAATATTTCTTCAAATGTAGGTGATTTCACCCGAACATAAAATGTAACATGCTTGATATCAAATATTTATATAAATCATATTCTCTGTCTTTTTTCTTGACAAGCAATATGAGGGTCCCTCAGAATGCGCGCGTGAAAATACAAATGGCCCGGCTCGTTTGCATTACGCAACTGCCGTCTACGACGGCAGCTCGTCACACATAATATTATTGGAGAATGGCGCTTGGCATAAGAGATTTGGGCCTCCGTAGTCCCTCCGAAAAGTTGGGGGGGTTGTTCCATTTTGGCCGAATGCTGGACAAAATCCGAAGTCAAATCAAAGGCGAGTTGCCTTCAGATTATCAAGAGAACCTTGGAAAAGGTTTCGACGAAAAATGCGTAGCCTTTCTCGGAGTCAAATACGACGGAATAGTCGAGTGCGTGAAAGAGGGCCAAACGGATGGGGAGATTTTGCAATGGTGTTTGGCCATGGGACACCGGCCGTCCGAAGATGAGATTTACATGTGGAACGAATTCATGCGCAAACGAGGCTGGAATGACGAAGTTTCTGAGACGCTAGAACACCTGAAAAGGGAAGCGGGGATGATTGCCAGGTCCGAGATCAAGACAATGTTTCAATTTATCGATGCCGACGAATGGCGCGTACCAAACACGAACCATCATACTAGGTCGTGTGTTGATGAAATATCTTCAATTGTCAACAACGGGGCATCGCTGATGCCGGCTCGCGGTCAGAGCCGAAGATTTTCCCCAGTCAAAGCTCGGCATTAACGTGCGGCTCTTGTTCGCTTGGAAGGCAGCCGTATTTGGTTTCAATTCCAACGATCCGATCCATCGAAGCAATTAACGCACTGAATCGGCGAAATCGCTCAGCGAAAACCTGACTTTATCGTGATCAACGACCAGCGCCCTCTGCTGTAGCGCCCGCTACCCTCAGCGGGTAATTCGCGACTCCCGCGCGCGCAGGCCAATGCGCTGAGGGCAGCGCACACTACAGTACTCTTGGCGAAAGATGAGCGCGCCCTTGAACGGCGCGTAAAAACGCACAACCTGTATTCTGATGACCATCGTGAACGTCCGCAGTCCGTCCGAAAAAGTGGGCGGCTTTTTCTATTTCGGCCGGATGCTCGACAAAATCCGGAGTTACGCCAAAGGCGATTTGCCTCCGGATTATCACCCGAACCTCGGAAAAGGTTTCGACGAAAAATGTGTGATCTTTCTCCGGGTCAATTATGAGCAATTAGTCGAGCGCGTGAAACAGGGTGGCTCAGACGAGGAAATTCTTCAATGGTGTTTCAAGGTTGGGTGGCAACCATCCAAAGATGACATTTACGTTTGGAATGAATTCATGCGCAAACGAGGTTGGAACGACGAAGTTTCCGAGATCCTGGAGCGCCGCAAAAGGGAAGGCGGCATGTCCGACCGATCAGACATCGAAACGGCATTCCAGTTTATCGATGCCGATGAAGGGCGCTTCCCGAGTCCCTGAACCGGCGGATAAAACCTGATCCACGGAAAGCGTCAATTCTGGAGGATCGGCATTACCGATCACCGATCACTTCCCTACTCCGCCAGGGTATCGATTCGTTCCGCGAGTCCGAAGTCAAGTTCGGTCAAGCCGCCTTTGCTGTGTGTTGAGAGAATCAAGCGAACTTTGTTGTAGCGAATGTCGATGTCAGGGTGATGTTCTTCTTCTTCCGACACTTCCGCCACCGCATTCACGAAATCGATCGCATCAGCAAAATCATCAAACTCAAACGTGCGCTCGATGTGTTTCTTCTCCAGCTCCCATTCGGGGATTTTTTTTAGACGGGCTTTCAGCTCGTCCGGTTTCATCAGATCAGCCATAACGGGGGAACGAGTAACACCCGGAATTTGTTTTGCAATCGCGAAAATCGATGGCTTGAACTCTGGCGCAAGTTCTAATTTGGGTGGCGGTGGAGCAAGCTGGGAAGCGAGCGCCGCCCTAAAGATCGAGAATCTTGCGAACGTTCCTGGCGGAATCGAAAACTTCCGTGGCGCAGCTGCGCGCCTGCCTGGAGAGCCGCGGCCAATCCCGTAGCACTTCCGTAACTGCCGCTTCCGCCTCGTCAACGCCGCGGACAAATCGGAATCCGCTCTCTGGCGGCAAATATTTTCCCGTCCCAGTATCTTCGGTGATGACTGGCCGACCCAGCGCGAGAAATGCAGCGGCACGATCGCTCAACCATCCAGTTCGCCACGCCACATCCACACCTTTTATCGCGGTAAATTCGGCGAGCGCGGATGCCATGTATCGGCGGTAAAATGCCGGGGTGCGCGCGACGTGATGTGGATCGACAATGTGCCACCCGCGCCCGTTGAGACGCACCCGCTCGGGATCGCCCGCGTTGATATTCATCGCCAGTTCGAAATGGACTTCAGGAATCCGTTTCGGAAGATCGAGGTAGGGTTCGAATGCAAATTTCTTCGAAAGATCGGGAAATGTGCCGTTAACTTCCACCGCTCCTCCCCAATACCATTGGCCAATCGTGGTGAATTTGGGTACGCGCGGGCGCGCCTGGCGGTGGAGAAGTTTCGTGTCCGCCAGCGGATAAAACGTTTTCCAACGAAGCGGTGATTTCGGCAGCCGGCAATCGCGCCCGTGGACGTTGAGGCCGATCGTCCAGAACTCGTGATGATATGACTGGCCCATCTCGATCTTCGTCATCCAATAAAAAATTTCGCTCGGATCGAGGTCACAGAAAATTCGGTGCTCGAATTGCAAAAGAAACGGTGGATGAATCGAATAGCTGAGATTGAGTAGTGCGTTTGGTCCGGCGAGTCGATCGAGCAGAGCGCGTTTCGACATTCCGATGTAATCCATCCGCTCAAGATCGTGCGTGTCGGACGCAGGTTTTTGATAAAGCAGACAGTATCGGCTGGCGAGCCCGTGCTCACGCAACCTTCGCTGGAAATTCGCTATCCTCGCCTGATCGGCACGAAGATCACTTGTTGCCGGTAACAGCTCCAGCCAGATCGCGTCGAGCTTCAATCGGCGCAGTCCGAGCATCCATTGCAACGGCACGGAAAAAACGCCGCCGCCCTCGCGATACTTCGCAGCAAACCCGCACCCAAGAAAAATCGTCACCCGCTGAGAATCGCAGTTCGTTTCAGCCGCTCAAGCACGGGATTAGCATGTTTTCATTGCGTCTTTGGAAGCAACCGGGAGATTAGTAACAGCAACGCAGCAACGACCAGCGCGAGAACACCCCAAAAGATGTAGCGCGCCGAACCGCTGAGCGTTTGGGTAATTCGCTCGGTTTTCGAACCCAGGTTTTGCTGCGCTCCAAGCGTCGCGGATGCTCGTTCTGCGCGGAGAAGCTGATCTGCGATCAGGGTTACATCATAACGCGGTGAAGCAGCGTCGGGATTTCCGTAGTAAATCCATATTGGCTGTGTGGGATCGGACGCAGCCTTGAAAACAATTCGGGTGACAGGGTAATGCCCGCGAAAGTCATGTAGCACGATCGCCGGATTGTCGCCATTGTCGGTCTCCAGGAACAGCGCGCCACTCCTTGGCGCGTCATCCAACTGAATCGCAAATTCTCGCGTTGTCTCGCCTGGCACTTTTTTCCAAGTCGCGCGGCCAAGTTCGCGAGGGAATGTGCCGCCACGCTCGTCGGTCACGTCTTCCCACAAGCGCATCTCGCGCTGGAAAAGCGCGGAACCGGCAGCACAGGTAATCCGCGCGATCGGCACACCGGCGTCCGGTAATTTCAGCAACCAGCGCGAAAGCGTCGGTTTTTTCGGATCGTTGGCCGAGGCCGGCGTCAGCGGAAGCGATCGGAAAATGGAAGTACGCTCAAGTAGAAATGGAAGTTGTCGATCTTCGGTCACGATCCTCAAATCGCGCTGATCCGGTGCCGCGCGGGCGAGGACATCCGGAGCCAGTTCGATCTGCCCTGCTCCAGATTTCGAAACTTGAACTCGCTTGCGGAACTTCCACCCGGCGACATCGATGTTTGCGCCTGTTAACGGAAGCGCAGCGAGATTGTCCGGCGGCTTGTAATCGGGTCTCGCGATCAAAGACGCTGGTCGCAGCTCGACAGCCGCAGCTCTTTTCAATTGGTCGCCTAATTCCGATAGGTCGTAACGTGGTGCCGGACACTCATTATTTCCGGAAAGCAATTGGTATCGGCCTGGCTCACGCGCAAAAAATACAAGGTTTGTCACGCGCCTGCCGGCATCGACCGCATTGATGACGAGTGGCGGACTATCGCCGTTATCGATGAGCACGATTAATTCGCGACCGCGAATTTGCAGGTCGATGGGAATTTCGACTTGAGATTCAATTTTGCCATTCAGGTTCAGGCGATAAATCGACCCAGTGCGGAGCGTTTGCTCACGAAGGCCGTCGTTAGCTAGTTCCGGAATGGCGATCGTGACCGGGCGTGCAAACAATGGGTCAGGCGTCTCGATGCGCAGAGATGCAACGGTGAGATTCGTCGCGCCAAGATCAATCGACAGTCGTGTTACGCCCAAACTTTCGTCACGCGTCTTAATTGTGGCCGGGACAGGCTCGAACGGTGCGTCTGTTTCGGCGACTTGCAATAGCACGCCCGTGAACGGCACCGCAGCCGTGCGGCTGTCGTCGATCGTGAGGCGCAGAAATTCCCAAACCCCGTCAGGAAAGGAAACGCTCGGATTCGCCGCGCCACCTACTATTCTAAAAATCGGTTTGTCGGTCGCGAGCTGGAGCCACGTTGCACCGTCATGCGAACCTTCTATTTGCACCGCCTTAATGAATTCAACGCCTGGAGGCGTTTCGAAGGTCACGCCTTTGAGCAACGATTTTGTTCCTGTCGTAAGCGTGATTCGGGTGGCCGTTGGCTCGAGCGCAGTGCGCAATTCCTGTGAACGCAGAGCAGATTCGCGGTGAGGCATGGGCCGATGGATCAGATAAGGCACCTCGTTTCCCGCACTATCTAAGATGCGAACATCTCCGAGATCGGGACGCGCAGCATCGAGTGTTTCGACCGGCAAGCTAATGCGAATCAGCCCATTCGCCGGCACATCCACGGGCTGGATGAATCGCCACTCATCAGGCGTTAACGCATAGAGCGATCCGGCGAACAAAAACAGCGCAATGAGAAAAATCATTCGTGTCATGGCGCCGGTTTTTCGGAAAGAGCGAGAAAACGCTGATGCAGAAAAGAGGCGAAGATCGCGATAATTGCTACCACCACGAACGCGGCGATTCGATAGAGCTGATCCAGTTGGGAAAGATCATGCAGGAAAAGCTTGAGGATGGTAACGCCAAGCAATCCCATGCTCGCATAACGCACCGGCCTCACGGTTTTACGGATGCCAATAATCAGGAGGAGCAAAGCGAACAGTGCCCACGCGATGCTGTAGCTCATGTCGCGCGCGAAGTTGCCGGAAAATTGAAACGTGAGCGCCGCCATTCCCACCCGGCTGAAGTAATCGGCGATCTCGATGTTCAACAGCAGAAACGCGAGGATCGTGCCGAGCGCGTAAAGCAGCGGCTGCGCGTTGCGGCCGAGGACGAGATTTCGCGGAGCCGCTAGGAGTCGCGCGCCAGCGAAAAGGCAAATGATCACGATGCCGTAGGTGTAAAGATACCAATTAAAAATCGGAGTTGCCGAACGGGCATGATAACTAAGGACCGCCGGGTTCAGCGCGAGCCGCACAAACGCAGTCACCAGCAGGGCAGTTCCCACCACGCGCAATCCCGGATGCGGCACCCGATGGAACAACCAGCAGAGCGCGGCGCCTTCGAGCGCCCAACCGAGAGTGATCCATTGGCGATCGAATTGAATTGGAAAAATCAGCGTGATGAAAAACAGCGCAGCGCCACCAAACAATGCGAGCTGGGCATTTCGGGCGGCGCTTTCCGCCGGCGTGCGCTTCAAAAGAATAATGAGCGCGAGCAACGATGGCACAGCGAACGCCGCCGGAACAAGCCCCAGCATACCGTTGGGATAAGCTGTGCGCATCACATCATAGACAAGGAAGAAGTGCAAAGGCGCAGCCAGCGCAGCTGTCGCCCAAGACATGGTTTTCGCAGCGAATTGCCGATGGAGCAGGAACGGGAAAATTGTGAAAACTGCAGTGAAGCCAATGTACCATGCAAGGGGCAGCAGTGCGTGATCGGGATTAAAGTGCGCGAAATGCCAGGCGTATTCCAGGGCAAGCGTTGACCCAAGGCCGACCGCTGGGAGCAAATCGAGTGAAAATATCTTCGCCATGCCGAGAAGCAGAACGACGAACACGAGCGCCATGCCAAACACCGGCGATGGATTCGTTAACGGAAGCCGCAGCGTTACCATAATGAGCAAAAGAAACGGGAGCGTCGCCGACAAGGCAGGAAGTTGGATCGCGAAATTGGCCGGATCGGTAAGAGCGCCGAACAATTTTCCTCGTGTCGTGGTAGCGCCACCCGCGCTAGCAAGCAGTCGACGGCACGCCCAGACTGCCGCGAGCAGAAAGAAAATGGCAAAGCATCCAAGAAGGATGAGAGAAGTGGGCAAGCCTGTAAGTTGTATCGGAATTCGGAAAATCCATCCGCCGATTACGACAAAGGTAAGCAACAAAACAGCAAGGATCGGCAACAGGGCGCCCGTCGCGACTGCTACAACGATAGCCAGCAGATCCACACAGAACACCAGCGGCCAAACCAGGAACGAAACTTCCGTTAAGTTGAAGATCGGCATCAAAACCAACACCAGCGCCAGCGCCGGAAACAGATGACTCCACCACTGCATTTCGAGCCTGCGCGCGCGGTGCAGAACCAGCGGGGCTATTGAGTGCAGCAACGCAAACACGAAGAATGCCGCTAGCGCCACGTAGAGATTTTGTGTCGTGAGATACCATCCGGTCCAGATCGCGAGAAACGCGAAGACGGCGAGACCGGTCACCGTGCCTACCGCCGGGAGTTTTTCTTTCATGAAGACAATCCCCAGCACGCCGATATCCGCGAGGAAAAGATAGCTCAGTAAAAGCGCGGGCCGGTTTCCGAAAGCCTGAAACGACAGAAAATAAAAGCCCCAAAGGATCGCCGCGCCGCCCATTCCGATAGCTGCAACCGAGAATGCGCTTTCCCATGTCGCGCCGCGTTTAATCGAAGTCAGAGCTATGCAAAAGAGAAATTCGAAGCCGAGGAAAATTGCCATCGGCACGAGCACCTTGTTGCCCAAAAAGTATTGTTCGCGCAGGAAGAATTGCGTCACCCAAC
>JBIOVE010000273.1:0-3636 GCA_044867565.1 Candidatus Udaeobacter sp.
CGTGTCGTGATAGAGAAAACGATTGGACTCTCCGCGAGACGTTCGCTGCCACATTACACAAGCGAAAGATTCGATCGCTGGTTTGAAAAACGGGCTGTAGCCGGGGGCGGTGACCCGGGCCGAAGAACCGCGGTCAACGCCCGCGGCTACAGTAGAGGCCATGTCATTCTATGGGACGACACCTTTGTCCGCTACCACGAACCGCATATTGGAATTGCCGCGGTGAAAGTGCTGGAAGCGCTCGGGTTTGAGGTTGCGCTGGCTGAAAACCGTCGATGCTGCGGACGACCGGCGTTCAGTCAGGGAAATCTCGATGCCGCCGCAAAACTCGCAAAACACAATGTCGATCTTCTAAATTCTTCGACCACTCACTTCCCTGTCCGCCGTAGCCTCGGCGAAGGCGGATCACCTCTCACCTCTCAACCATCGGAGGCGCCGATCTTGTTCCTCGAGCCGTCGTGCTGGTCGATGTTCGTCGAGGATTACCGCGAACTAAAGATCGATCCGCCGCGGCGGACGGAGAACGTCGCGAAGCGCTGTTTTCTCTTCGAAAAATTCGTCGACGATTTACTCGCGCGGGAACCAGACGCGCTGCGATTCAACGAACGTCCGACGACAGTCGCGATCCATCCGCACTGCCACGCCAAATCGATCATGAACCCGGCATTCATGCGGCGACTTGCGGAACGTTTGCCCGGCCGAAAAGCCACCGTCCTCGATACCGCCTGCTGCGGTATGGCAGGCGCGTTCGGCGCGCTCGCCGAGAAATATGATCTCTCGGTCCAAGTCGCGCAGCGCTTGCTCGACAATATCGACAACCAACCGCCGGAGACAGAGATCGTCGCCTCAGGCACAAGTTGCCGGCATCAGATTGTCGATCTGATCCCGCAGCACGGGACGCGCCCAAAACACATGGCGGAATTGCTCGCCGAAGCGATAGCCTGATCACGGACGCGTAAACGCAGGCTTCAGCGTGACAACTGGACGTTTGATGTGAAGAATCGCTGCGACTCAAATGAAACCGATCCGCTGGTCAGCCCACGCGCGGAAGAAAGCAGCCAAACGCGAGGTGAAGGCAAACGAAGTGGAGCAGACTATCGCGCGACCGGATTCCATTGTTACGGGACAATGGCCACGCCGGATTTTCATGCGACGATATTTCGATGAGGTTGTTGGGGCTGAGATGCTGTTGCGCGTCGTGGTGGAGGAGACAGATGTGGAGCTGACTGTGGTGACGCTTTACAAAACATCGAAGTTCGCGAAATATGAAGGCGCCGCATGAAGGCTGAATACGACAAAGAAACAGACACGCTGACCATTACGCTGCGCGATGCGCGCGTAAAAGAAAGTGATGAAATTCGTCCCGGGGTTATTGCCGACTTCGGCTACGACGGTGGCGTGGTCGGCTTTGAAATTCTGCAAGCCTCGAAGGTGGTCGAGCAGGCGGGCGAAATGCAGTTCGCTGTCGCCGGTTAAGCGTTGAGCGGCAGATCGGGCGGTGCGGCAAAAACGACGACAGCTTTCTGAGATTCGCGAGGAAGTCCAAGATCTGCTGGATTATCTGGATGTTTTGGAAGCCCGCGTCAGAGACGCAGGCAAGCCAGGAATCAGCCACGAAGAAATCAAAAAACGGTACGCTTGATCGAAGCTGGCCTACTCGCGCGTCGAACGCTCCCGTTTGTTGACGGGCGCGTAACCAAAACCTAGCCTCGACATCATGAATCCAGTCATTGCATCCGATAAACTTAAGCGCGCTGAAGTGTGGGCAGAGGATGACGAGTCAGTTCATTGGGCTGGCGCCTTTGCCGTCTATGGAGGACACGGCACAACAGCGTCTTCAACGATCGTTTATGAGATTGAGCCCGGGAAACGGCTCGGCTGGCACACCGATGCCACGGAAGAGACGCAGTACATCATCGCCGGCACCGGCGAGCTGCACATGGAAGATGGCACCACTCATCGGGTCGGACCGGGCAGCGTTTTTGCCATCCCGACACCAGTAAAACACGACCTCGTCAATGTCGGGAACGAGACGTTGCGAGCGGTCGCCTTTTTCGCGGCAGCGATGTTCACGCAGAATTTCGATAACGTGATGATGCCGCCGAAGACTCACATCCTCGGCACGCCCAATCGAGAAGGCTAGTTCCTGTCTGCATCTGGCGCGGGCGCTACCATTGTGGTTTCGGCGGTTCGCCGGGCTTTGGCGGCGCGCTTTCGGCGCTAGGAATATCCTCATCGGGGACAGCTAGTATATCATGCTCAATGAACGACTCGGCTTGGTTGGCCAATTCTTTACGCAACGCGGCAATTTGCTCGGCCATGACCGGGCTGGCATTGTTGCCCCACTCACTCCGCTCGTAAGTCAGGACGTCGGCGATTTTTTGGTCGGTCAAGGTTTTCTCCCAAGGCTGCATCACCGCAGCGCTAAATCGCTCCCGGGACTGGTGGAAATTTCTTCGGCGGTCTATTTCATCGCGGCCACTTCAACCTGCAGCCGACGCGCCCGGGCGTCGTTGACAATCTGTTCCAATTGCCTCGCCGTTGCGTCGTCGATCCATTCCTCGCCGCATTGCGAGCAAACCGTCGCGTCCACCTCTCGCACGACGACTACGCCGCTGCCGAGATCGGCGCTGAACATTGTTTTTCCTTTGCTTTTCTTGCCGCCACAGATCGGGCAAAGCTGGTTGGTATTGCTCATAACTTTTTCCTGGTTCGATAGTCCGATTCAAAAACTTCTAGTTACGGCTCGTAGGCGGTGATCACAAACGCTTGCCTGTTCATTCCATCGCACGCGACCAAGACATGGAGTGGTTTGGCGCCAATATAACCCGGAAACAATGCGCTGGGAAAGGGGACGGTCTTCCGTGTAATCGCGAACGCGCTCGCCGTTAAGCAAGACCTCGCGAACCGCTTCCTGCTGAATCCCGCGCTCGGCCAGTTTCTGAAGAACGTGCTTCCGCCATTGAATTCTTCCTTCGGCAACAGCCTCACGCAGAATATCGAGATTGAGGGATTTCACAATGGCGCCGAATCGTAGTCAAAGTCTTTTCCGCTGAGAAGGGAGTTGATTGTCGATCTTGCACGAGTAGCCGCCACTTATCGGCTTCGATATCCGCGCGCAACGTGTGGCCTACCCCGGCGGTTTCGGTGGTTCGCCCGGTTTTGCGGCTTCGCCGGGTTTTGGCGGTGCGCCGCCTGCAGGAGCGCCGCCGGGAAGATCTTCGTCGGGAACCGCGAGTATGTCATGCTCAACGAATGACTCGGCGCGGCTGGCTAGTTCCTTGCGCAGCGCGGCAATTTGCTCGGCCGTGACGGGGCTGGCATTGTTGCCCCACTCGCTCCGCTCGTAGGTGAGAACGTCGGCAATTTTCTGGTCGGTTAAGGTTTTGTCCCAGGGTTGCATCACGGCAGCGCCGAATTTCTGGCCTTTCACGGTAACCGGACCTTGCAAGCCCTTCATGACAATCATCGCCGGCCGTCGCGACCCGCCGGTCGTAAACTCCGAGCCCGCCAGCGGCGGATACTGACCCGGCACGCCGAGACCGTTGGCTTGATGACACGTCTGGCAGTTGGCCGCGAAAATCTTTTTGCCGCGATCGTGCGGTGATAGTTCTGCCGCCTGTTCGGCGCCTGCCG
>JBIOVE010000274.1:0-7871 GCA_044867565.1 Candidatus Udaeobacter sp.
GAGAGCCGCCACGCAGATCTGCGCGAGCAGAATCTAAATCGTCAGGGCAAGGGACATTTTCACGTTTCTGGAATGGGCCACGAAGCGCTCGCGGCCATTTCGTTTCTTATGGAGCAAGACGATTACATCGTCCCGTATTACCGTGATCGCGGTCTTATTCTCGGGCGCGGCATGACGACTCGCCAGCTCGGTTTGGAATATTTCGCAAAGCGCAATACCGGGAGCGGCGGCCGGCAAATGCCATCGCATTACAGCAACTCGGATTTGCACATCTGGAGCGTGCCGACACCGACCGGTTCACAGCTTCTTCCCGCATGCGGCGTCGCCTGGGGCATCAAGCTCGACGGCAAAAAGAATCTTGTCGTGACAACAGTCGGCGACGCCGCCACTCGGCAAGGCGACTTTTACGAAGCTATTTCTTTCGCGAAGGAAAAGAAATTGCCTGTCCTGTTCATCGTCGAAGATAACGCCTACGGCATCAGCATGCCGACACGGAAAACGAATCCGCTCGCACTCGGTGTTCTTCAAGCCGGCGATTGGCAGCAAATCGACGGTCGCGACGTCCAAAACCTTTACGAGACGGCAAGCGCGGCAATGGAGAAAATTCGTGCCGGCAAAGGTCCTGCATTTTTTTGGATCAAGATGGAACGGCTTTCCAGTCACACCAGTTCCGATGATCAAAAATTGTACCGCAGCCCCGAAGAATTACGGGAGCTTGAAAAATGCGATCCGCTCAAGTGCTGGAAAGAGCAACTGATTGAGGAAGGTGTGATCACGGCTGAGGATTTCGCAAAGCTCGACAATGAAGTTAAGGAACGCATTCGCCGCGAGTACAGCGAAGCGGAGAAAGGGGAAGACCCGTCGCCTAACGAGCTTCTTGCGAATGTCGCCAAATCATCGCTGAGGATCGAAAAGGAGATCCTGCCGCCGGGAAAATATCGCATCGGCGATACCTTCAACAAGACCTTGCGCGCCGGTCTCGAAGAAGACCCGCGACGCATCATCTTCGGCGAAGATATTGAAGATCCAAAAGGCGGCGTGTTTCGTCTTACGCAAAGACTTTCGACCGAGTTTCCGAAGCAAGTTTTCAATTCGCCGCTGGCTGAATCGACAATTCTTGGTGTCGCTTGCGGTCTGGCTGCATATGGCAAACGCCCGGTCTTTGAACTGCAATTCATCGACTTTATTTATCCGGGTTTCAATCAGCTCGTCACCAATATCTCGACCCTCCGCTGGCGATCATTTGGAAACTGGAAATGTCCTGCGGTGATTTATGCGCCTTATGGCGCTTATCTTCCCGGCGGAAGCTTGTGGCACAGCCAGGCGAACGAATCGGTGCTGGCGCATTATCCCGGTCTCAGCGTTGTCATTCCGAGTACGCCCGAGGACGCGGCTGGATTGCTTTGGACGGCGATGCACAGCGAGGATCCGGTAATCTTTCTGATTCCGAAACATTTGCTTTGGGCCGAACACGAATACGCGAAACCAATTCGGGCTGTTCCGCTGGGCCGGGCTCGCAAGCACACGAGCGGCTCTGACGTGACATTGGTCGCGTGGGGAAATACAATCGAGAAATCTCTCGAGGCGATCGCAAAGATTGAGAACGAAGCGAGCATTGAGTTAATCGATCTGCGTTCAATCATGCCGTGGGACAGCGAGACGATCGAAGAATCGGTGCGAAAAACCCGGCGGCTCGTTGTCGTCCAAGAAGACACAGAGAACTGCAGCGTGGGTCAGATGATCGTTTCGCACGTGGCGGGCAAACCAGAACTGTGGAACGAGATGATCAGCCCACCGATTCTCGTCAGCAAAAGCAATGTCATGATCGGTTACAACCCAATCTACGAATACGCCGCACTGCCGGATGTGGAACGAATCGTCAGCGCGATCAAGCGCTCTATTGCAACAAAGCAGGAACGCGCAGTTGTAGCCGCGGGCGTCGACCGCCGCGAAATCGCGAAGCCAGAATATGCCCAACCGGGGTCAACGCCCCCGGCTGCAGTGGATGTGGACAAGCAGCGCGCGCAAAGCATCACCGTCCCGGTCATGGGCGAAGGAATTCGCAGCGCAAAAATCGTTTCGCTTTTGAAGAACCCCGGTGACGCCATCGCCTTAGATGATCCGCTTTGCGAAGTTGAGACTGACAAGGCGGTTTATCCAATTGAATCGTCATTCGCTGGGGTGATGGGCGAATGGAAAACGAAAGTCGGCGATACGGTCGAGATCGGTCAGGAACTTGGCACGATTCTTACAGGCGAAGCTTCATTGACTGATCAATTTCACGCTGCGGCAAAAGAATCACGTGACGGAAAAACTGTAGGCGCAGCCGTGCCGGCTGCGGACGTAAGCGACCGCGGGCGACACGCCCGCCACTACAACATTGCGCCTGCTCTTTCGCCCACCATCACGCGCAAGCTCAGCCGCGTGATTCCCGCCAACTTGCAAATCGATGCGCGCTGGGACGCGATTCGTAGGGCGCGCGATGCAGCGAAAAAGAGAAATGGAAAAGATGCCCCCTCCCCTTCCGCAATGATTGCGTGGTCAGTCGTGCGCGCCATGGAAAAACATGCGCCATTTCGTCGTTTAATTCTCGAAGACGACCAGATCATCGAGAACGATGATTTTGATCTCGGCATTGCGGTTGCGCTGGAAGGCGATCGCCTTGCCACCGCAGTGATTGTCGGTGCAAACAAAAAAAGCTGGCCGGAATTTGTAAAGATTTATAGTGAGACGGTCGATGCCACGCGTGGCGGCCGCATGGACGCTATGAATGCGCCAGTTGTGATTACAAGCCTGGGCGCGTTCGGCGTGAAAGCCGGCGCGCCGATTGTTGTGCCGCCATCAGTAGGAACGCTGTTTGTCGGGACAGCACACCAGGAAATCATCGCTAACGGAAAGAAAAATGAATCCGCGGAAGTCGTTACGCTTTCGCTTACGTTCGATCATCGCGTCGTTAATGGCGCCGGCGCCGCCAGCTTCGTCCACGAAATCAAGAAGCAGATCGAGGATTTCGAGATTCCAGACACTGCAACACCAGCTCCCGTCAAAGCCTCGATGAAATCATGAGCAAGGATGTTCGTTGGAAGCAGCGCTTCCAAAATTTCAGAAAAGCGCTGCAACTCCTACAGGAAACGTTCGCGCGCGATCTCGCTTCTTTCTCCGATTCTCGAAAAGGAAGATCGCAGGATTGAAAATTCGCCACGTGAACTTTAAAGTTCGTCGCACGATCGGCGCTGATCATCCCAGTTTGCCGGGACATTTCCCCGGCGTCCCTATCGTGCCAGGCGTAGTGATTCTTGACGAAATCCTCGCCGCTTTGACTGAGTGGCGCGAAAATTCTCGCCTTACTGTCATACGCGCAGTCAAGTTTCTGGTGCCCCTGAAGCCTGGGCAGCCGTTCACGATCTGTCTTTCTGCGAGTCAGGACATTCAGGACGAAGTCGAGTTTTGCTGTCGTGTCGAAGGCCGCGTGATAGTTGAAGGTCGACTTCAGGTCAGTTGCGGGGCAAGCTGACCTCGTGAACGCGGCATCATCCTACGTGCCTACGTTTAAGGTTCGGCCGCGCGATCCGCGTTTGATGCATTGGCTCAAAGATTACCCGCCGCCGGTGTCCAGCGAACGCTTGTACCAAAGCATCGAACTGATGGAGCGGTATAGCATCGAACTAGCTATCGATCTGTTACGCCGGTTGGATGTGATTGATCAACTCGGCGAGTGGCGATCGACGGATGAGCTTTGTGACATGCTTTCATTTCAGCCGCGTTTCAGTGTCGCCTTGCGGTGGATTTTGGAGCGCCTGATCGAGACCAGTTGCATGGAGGCACGAACCGACGGTGATGCCCGCTTTTATCATCTGCGACGTGCGCCGTGGCAACCCGAGCTCGAGCGCTTGCGTGGGGCTGGGCTTAATATTGATCCCGCCAATGCAGCGACCTTGGATTTATTGGATCACGCAGCAAGCCTCTATCCAAGTGTCGCCCGCAGTGAGCGCAGCGGCGACCAAAGCCTGTTCGGACCACAAGGAATACCGCTGTGGCTGAAGTATTTCAGCAATGACAATTTAACTTATGCGGTGAACAACTGGGTCAGTGCGGTGCACGCCGTGAATTGCCTGTCTGCTCAACCCAGGCTGCGCATTTTGGAAATCGGCGCCGGTGCCGGCAGCGCCAGTGAAATTTTGCTGCGCTGGTTTGATGAACGCGGGCTTCTGCCGCGCATCGAGCGCTATCTCATCACAGAGCCGAACGCATTCTTCCGGCGGCGCGCCCAACGCGAACTGACAAGGCAGCATTCTGACCTGGCGCTGGAATGGGGCGCGCTTGATCTCAATTTGCCATGGGACACTCAAGGCGTCGCTCTGGGTGAGTTCGATCTCGTATACGGCGTCAACGTGATGCATGTCTCCAAGGATCTTTTGTTTACCCTGAAACAGGCGCGCTCTGCTTTGACGACCGACGGGTGGCTGGTGATCGGCGAGTGCCTGCGGCCATATGTCAATCAGCCGATCTATCCGGAACTGATGTTTCAGATTCTGGAGAGTTTTACCCAGGTCCAGACAGATCCCGAAATTCGCCCGAATCCGGGCTTTCTGACTGCAGATCAATGGCAGCGCGCGTTTGCGCGCGCAGGCTTTAAGCGCGTTGAAGTGGCGCCGGATATCAATAGCATTCGCGAGATCTATCCGCATTTTTTCACCGGCGCCATTTGCGGACAAACTGTCGCAACGACAAATGACGTCCGCTGAAGCCTTGCACGCTAATCGGTGGGAAGCGTTGCCCGAGCGGGGCACACCCGCCTTGCTGCGGCTGATCGCCTGGATCGCCATGCACATCGGACGCAGGGCGACAAGGCTGCTGCTGTATCCGATCACGCTTTACTTCCTAATCAGCGCACATGCAGCCCGTCGAGCATCATCTGAATATTTAAAACGCGTCTGCGGCCGGCAGCCTTCCTGGCGTCATGTTTTTCGCCATTTTCATTGTTTCGCCGCTACGATTTTGGATCGCGTTTATCTGCTAAAAGGCGAGTTCGAACATTTTGACGTGACACTTCATGACAGAGACATCCTACGCCGGCAAATAGAGAGCGGCAAAGGCTGCATCCTTTTGGGCGCGCATTTCGGTAGCTTCGAGGTGTTGCGCACCCTCGGAGTCATGCAGCAGCATTTTCCACTCAAGGTGCTGATGGACATCGCGCACAACCGGAATATTAGTCGTTTCCTTGATACGCTTAATCCGAAAATTGCCAGCACGGTGATCGCGCCGGATCGGCCGGATACCTTGTTGAGAGTCAAGGAGAGCCTGGATGCAGGCTTCCTCATTGGCATGTTAGGCGACCGCATCTCGAGCGACGGCAAAACAACGCAATGTCAATTCCTGGGTGCGCCGGCTACGTTTCCAGCTGGCCCGATCGTGCTTGCCGGCATGATGCATTGCCCTGTTATTTTGTTTTTCGGCCTCTACCGCGGCGGGAATCGCTACGAAATTCACTTCGAGCATTTCGCTGACGAAGTAGTTTTGAATCGCGATCGCCGCGCGGAGGACATCCAGCATTGGATGCAACGCTACGTCGAGCGGTTGGAGCATTACGCGCGCCTCGCGCCTTACGACTGGTTTAACTTCTACTCATTTTGGGATTAACCCTCGCGTGAAAGGCCTAAAAACGGTTAACGATATCCCGATTAACAAGCCGGAAATCCGCACGCTCGTTCCGCACTCCGGTCCGATGTGCCTGTTAGATAGCGTAACCGAGTGGGACGATCGATCGATTATGTGCATCAGCAATACACATCGTGATCCGTCCAATCCATTGCGTCGCGATGGACAGTTATCGGCCGTGCATGCCTTTGAATACGCTGCTCAAGCCGTTGCAGTCCACGGCGGATTGCGAGCCAGTGCGGCAGGCGTGACGGCATCACCAGGCTACTTGGCCGCGCTGCGGGATGCACGTTTGCAAGTGATGCGCCTGGATGACATCGCTTTGCCGCTCCAGATTTACGCGTCCCGTCTGTTCGGTGAGGCCACCAATGCAGTTTACGAATGTCGCGTCTCAGGCGGCGATGTTCTTTTGGCCGACGGGCGCATCACCATCATGCTGCGCGCGTGAGGCTGTAGAGGGAAGCTGACAGCTTCCCCTGCAGATCTACAAATCACATTACGATCCCGCCATCCACGCACAGCACCTGGCCGGTGATGTAACTCGCCTCCGCGGAGGCAAGAAACGCCACGGCGCTTGCGATCTCTTCAGCTTCCCCTGTCCTACCGAGCGGAATTTTCGAGTGAATTGTTTTCTTGATTTCCTCCGAGAGTTCGGCGGTCATGTCCGTCGTGACAAATCCTGGCGCTACGGCGTTCACTGTGATATTGCGGCTGGCTAATTCTTTCGCGAGCGATTTGGTGAAACCGATCAACCCTGCCTTGCTCGCGGCGTAATTCGTTTGACCCGCATTGCCGATCAACCCGATCACCGAGCTGATGTTAATGATGCGGCCGCTGCGTTGTTTGATCATCGCGCGCTGCACCGCCTGGACAAAATTGAACGCGCCTTTCAGGTTTGTATTGATCACTGCGTCCCAATCTTCTACAGGCATGCGCATGCTCAGTCCGTCCCGCGTTACACCGGCGTTGTTGACCAAAATGTCGATCCTGCGAAAGTCGTCGAGAATTTGGGTACCAATTTTTTGCACCGCTGCATGTTCCGCGACATCCACTGCGTAAGCCTTCGCTGCGTCCGCGCGTATCGAGTTAATTTCTTCCGCGATCGTCTTTGCGTTCGCCTCCGTGCGGCTTACGCAGGCCACGCCAGCGCCTTCGCTCGCCAGCCGCAACGCAATCGCACGTCCGATTCCTCGCCCTGCTCCGGTCACAAGGGCAATCTGGTTCTCGAATCTCATAATTTCCCTGAATGGATCGATGTCTTTAGATATTAAGGCTGGCACGTTCGTTCGCATTGCGCCTCTGCGCCACAATGCTGCTAATGGCGGCACATCACTGTCATGAACAGTAGATTGTCAGGCAGGTCGAAACGATCAGCCAGCAAAGATTGCCAGGAAAGCGACTTCGATGGCTAGCGCTTCCTGAATATTGCGGCCCAGATGATCGCGCAATTCTTCGAGGCAGCGAACGCGTTGCAAAATTTCCGGCGTGCTAAAACGCTTGGCGAGGGTGCTGGTTTCTTTTTTTGCGATGGGCAGATTACAGCGCTCTACACCCGTGCTCGCGCGAAGAACGTCAGACCACCACGTGAATAATGTCTCGATCAGTCCGGCGCGGCGTTGCAGGTAAAGACTTTCGGTCAGCGCCTTAAAATATTGTTCTCGCTCTTCCAGCCAGGCGCCATCGGTCGAATCCTTGTAGCGCGCTTCCTCCCGTTTTAATGCCTGATCAGTCTCGGCTTTAATTTGCTCCCGAACCGCGCCGAGCAGGAGCTGAAACTCTTGAGCCAATCGATATGCGTACTGAATACTCCAGCTCTGCTCATGAGCGGCCTCCTGCAATAATCTCACGAGCGTTTCCTCTTCCACCTTGTTTTTGGGTTGGCCGTTTGGAGCAAGTGGAATTGCGATGCACCGCGAAAGAATTGTCTCCGGCAAAGCTTCTGGCAAGGCACTCAGCAGAAGCAGCATGGAATCCTTCGGCGGTTCCTCCAGTGTCTTGAGAAACGCATTCGCGGCCTGCGGTTGCAGCCGGTCGGCTTCGGAAATAATCGCCACTTTGCGCCGGCCATTTGATGCACGCATTTGCAGCGCATGCTCGAGACCGCGAATTTGCTCAATGACAATGCGCCGGGATTTCGATTCAGGCCGGGCAACAAAAATCTCGCGAGCCTTGGAAGAGAAAACGTCGTCCATGTTTGTTCCGTTCACGAGACT
>JBIOVE010000275.1:0-10361 GCA_044867565.1 Candidatus Udaeobacter sp.
CAGAGATCAGCGATCCGAAGTCAGAAGTCAGCCGACTTCATCAGCCGAATAAAAGTGCCGATATGAACAGCAATCAGTAGCGGGACTAGGAAGCCGGGAATTAAGAGCCACGGCAGAGTTGTCATAATGGCCGCACTGGGGTCAGCAAAGATCAAGCGCTGTGGGCCCGGCGAGGAAATCACTCCTAATCCGACTGCGGCGATCAAATCCGCCAGTCCAACGACATTCCAAATCCACAAAATCGGTCGAACATTTGTGGTCCGTCGATACGCGAACCACGCAACCGGCAAAGCGGTTGCGCCGACAAAGATGTCGCCCCAGCCGGCAACCGGCGCGAACGGCGCAGGCAAGCGTCCACCCGCATAAAGAATGATAAAACTGATGGCGAGCAAACGAACCGTGTGTACGATAACGAGCAGCCAGAGTGGCACGCGATGAAACGCCTCGCGTAAAGAAGGCACGCGCGCGACAAGAATGCAGAGGACCGCGATTGGCAACAGGACCGCCATAGCGAGACCGGGCGCGCCGGCGCCGCCTTCATAGTAGAGGGCTCGCGTCGCGGCTAGGATCACGACGACGATAAACCAGAGGCTGAGCGCGGCAGCGATGCGGATCCGCGCGGCTGCGTTGGACCCGAATCCGATCGACAACGCAGCAATTACAATGGCGGCCGAAGCCGTTAGTTCAATGGAACCGATAAGGTCAGTGTTCATAGGTCATTCCTTTCTCTGTGCGGCCTGCCGCGCGCCAGGCCGCTGCGGCAGAGAAGCAAGACGACGGTGGCTGCACCAATGATGCAGTTCCCCATCATGCGTGTAGATACACCTTTCATCCCAAAAAATTACTTGGCTCGCACCATTGGACGGGACTGCAAACCAAAACGCCTTAAGATCGGCGCAACGCTGGCATCTGCTCGCTTCCAGAATGTCAATGCAGCCGATGCCTTTTTCATCCCTTTGGGAGTAAGCGCTATCTTCCGCACGCGCTGATCGCCGGCGGCCAGCGCAGAGATCCAGTCCTGACCCTCGATCAAACGCAAGTTTCGCGACAGGGTTGTTCGGTCGAGACCGAGTTCGTTCGACAGGTCGGAGACGGAGAGGGGGCCGGTTTGCGCGAGCGTTGCAATGATAGTGAATTGGGTGGCGCGGAGACCGCTGCCTCGGAAATGCCTTTCGTAATGCTGGGTCACGGCCCGGCTGGCGCGACGCAGGGCCGAACACGCACAAGTCCGACACGCTTTAAATGGAGCAGAGGACTCGGGCATGCGTGTGTATACACTTATCACTTGGACTGTCCAGCGTGATTTGGTTTAGGCTTGTGCGGGCTGGGCTTGCGGTCGCGTTTGCCTCCCTGCTGCGTAACCCAGAGGCCGATTTAGAACTCGGCGCTGCCGGGCGTTCGCGCGAAGGGAATGACATCGCGGATGTTCGATACGCCTGTGACGAACATCAGCATTCGCTCGAAACCTAGGCCGAAGCCGGAGTGTGGGGCGGTGCCGTAGCGGCGAAGATCGAGATACCACTTGTAATCGGCCGGATCCATTTTGTGCCGGCGCATATTCTCCTCCAGTACGTCGAGGCGCTCCTCGCGCTGGCTACCGCCAACGATTTCGCCAATTCCCGGCACGAGCAAATCCATTGCGGTCACCGTCTTCCGGTCATCGTTCAAACGCATGTAAAATGGTTTGATCTCCTTCGGATAATTGAAAACCGTAACCGGGCACTTGAAATGCTTTTCAGTTAGCCAGCGTTCATGTTCCGACTGCAAGTTTAAGCCGTAGCCAGTAGGAAACTCGAATTTTTCTCCGCTCTTTTTCAAAAGATCGACAGCGTCGGTGTAAGCGATTCGCTGAAATGGCCGTTCAACGACGAAATCGAGTCGCGCGAGCAACTCCTTGTCCACGAACTTCGCGAAGAGTTCCATCTCTTCAGAGCAATGTTTGCGCACGTCTGCGACCAGATATTTCACAATCTCTTCCGCGAGATCCATGTTGCCCTCCAAATCGCAAAATGCCATCTCCGGCTCGATCATCCAGAACTCGCTGGCGTGTCGGGATGTGTTGGAGTTCTCGGCGCGAAACGTCGGACCGAAGGTGTAAACCTTCGACAAAGCCAGGGCGAAGGCTTCCGCCTCGAGTTGCCCGCTCACTGTGAGATAAGTCTGCCGCGCGAAGAAATCCCTGGCAAAATCGATCTCGCCGCTAGGCTTTCGCGGCGGAGTCTTCGGATCAATCGCGGTGACACGAAACAATTCGCCGGCGCCTTCGCAATCGCTGCCGGTGATGATGGGCGTATGGACGTAAACGAAACCGCGCTCCTGAAAAAATTCGTGAATGGCGAATGCGAGACGGCTCCGCACACGAAAGACACACCCGAAAAGATTCGAGCGGGGGCGGAGATGCGCGATCTCGCGCAGAAACTCAGGCGAGTGCCCTTTCTTCTGGAGTGGATAGGAATCATCGGCGGCTCCAACGATGTCGATCTTGTCGGCGACGAGTTCCCACTTTTGTCCTTTGCCTTGCGAAGCGACCAACGCGCCGCACACGTTAATGGAAGCTCCGGCAGTCAGTCGCTGTAACGCCGCGTAATCAGGCAACGTGTTTTTGGCGATGATCTGAAGATTGCGCAGGCACGAGCCATCGTTGAGTTCGATGAACGAAAAGTCCTTCGAATCGCGCCGGGTCCGCACCCAGCCCTGGACCTGAATTGCGTTGATTGGCGCGGTGCTTTGCAATGCAGCCCTGATCGTCGTTGGAGAAAGAGGCGTCATAATAAGCAATAAGACATTTGACTCGCTCGTCTCCCGACTCTCTCGCCCTTACCCTCAGGGCGCAACCGTCCATGTCGCTCATCTCGCTCGCTCCATTCTCGACCCATTCGGCTCCGCTGCCAATGAACCTCAGCTGATTGGTTCCTGCCACGCCAGAAGAAAGCGCTTCGATGCGGTGGATCGAGCAGTCCCTTGCTCGATGCGAAATCAACCTCCGAAAGCTTTCGGGGCACTTACTCCACATCGCGCAACGTAGCCCAAGTCTCAATCCAGTTTGCGGCTGTCGCCGTATTTTTAGCATCGCGCGACGGAGCGACGCGATCCACCTCTGCCAAGAGCTGTCATGCTGTGCGACATCGACTTCGCGCAACCCTTGGTTCATTGCATGCAAAAAGAAAACGCTTTCAGTTTTCTGAGATTCTCAGGGCAAGACTTTCGCTCGGAATCACAAGTCGCGGGAAACCAATGAGGTATGCGGCATGTGAGGTAGCGTAATCTGCGATTGAGAATAAAGTCCGCATCTGTGTCGATCTCGTTTCGTGGAGGATTCTTTATTGGTCTGGCCGTCGCGCTTTGCATCGGGCTGTACGTCATCTGGCTTTGGCGGCCCGGGCACCAGGTCAGACTTCACACCGAGAACTTTCTCCATGCGATTGAACACAAAGACTGGGCTGCCGCTGCTGATTTTATCGGGAGCGATTATCAGGATCAGTGGGGAGACGATCGCGGGCGTGTTCTCGAGCGAATGCGCGAAGGCTTTCGATATGTGCGCGGTATCCGCGTCAGAGCCTCCGACTCAACTGTTCGGGTCGCAAGCCGTCGCGCGGAGTGGACAGGTAAAATTATGATCTACAGCGCCGAAAGCGACGTCATGGAGTTGCTCGAAGAGCGCCTCAATTCATTGCCGACGCCGTTCGGACTCGAGTGGCGCCGCCTCTCGGGCAAACCCTGGGATTGGAAGCTCGTACGCGTAAGCAATCCCTCGCTCGAAATCCCAGCGGATAGCTATTGATCTCGAAAGCTTTTGGGGATTGGGAAATGGGCACATTGCCTAATTCGTCATTGAGCCTTGGACAGTTGAGCGTTTGGAATCGGCGCTCACAGAGCGCCGCTACAGCTTATTTACCGAGAGCATGGCGTAACTGCGTCTTGGCCGATTCCACCTCGCGAGGAGGTTGATGGCAGAGTAGAATGCCACGCAGCTTGTCTCCCTGATAATAGCGCGCGACAAATTTTTTCTTTGCGTACGTGCCGTGAAGATCGATGCGTGTCGGCAGCACGCTGAAGTCGCCGACAAAATCCATCCGCAAATCGAACATCTCTGTCCAGAAGTAGGGAATCTGCTCGTAGCGGATGCGTTTCTTGCCCGTCATGTTCGCGCCCGCGATCAGGCCCTGCTTACGGGCGTTTTCCCAATGCGTCTGCCGCCGCACACCGCCCATCACGCGATCGGGATAAAATGCCAGGTCGCCGATCGCATAAATTCCCTTTTCTTCCGTCTCCAGATAGTCGGTGACCGGCGATCCATGGGGCCCGGCCAGCGGCGTGTTGCGAACCAGATCGAGATTGGGCTCCGCACCGCAGGCGACCACAGCGAGGCCAACCGGGAAACGGTTGCCACTTTTTGTCTGGATATTGCGCAGGACGGTTTTGCCTTCAAAGCCATTGAGACTTTCGCCCATGGACATTGCCAACCCGTGTTTCGCAAAATATTCCGTAAGCCACGCACCCGTGTCAGCATCCAGATAGCGGTTCAGCAAATAGGAATCGCGATGCATGACGCCGACCTTGAGTTTCATCATTCGCAAACTTGCTGCCGCCTCACATGCGAGCAGTCCGCCGCCCACGACCATGACGGTCTTCTCCATGTTCGCCATCTCTTTTAACGCAAGCGCGTCCCGAACCGTCCGCAGGTAGATCACGTTACCGAGACCAACTCCGGCTACTGGAGGTCGCACCGGACGACTGCCCATGGCCAGGCACGCCTTGTTGAATTCAATGCTTTCCCCATTGGCAAGCACGGCCAGGCGCCTGTCGATATTGAACTGCGTAACGACCGTGCCGAACCGAGTCTCGATCTTGTGTGCATGGTACCAGCGTTCATCTGGTTCCTGCAATTTTTTGAGCTGAGGATTCTTGTCCCGCAAGAAGCTCTTCGAGAGAATCCAGCGCTTGTAAGGAGGAAACACCTCGGCCCCGACCAGCGTAACGCTGCCGCGCTTGTCGTGGCGGCGAATGCCTTCACAGGCGCTCGCTCCGCCGATGCCGCTACCGATGATGAGATAATCGCGCTGAATCATTTGTGAAAAGTTGCACGATAAAAGATCAACTCATCGGCTGGCGAGGGAAAAATTCAGGGCAGGGTCCGACCAAGCTTGCCCGGAGCGAAGTCGAATGGGGGCGCCGTCGAATCTAGCCAAGCACCGCCCGGCAAATAATCACGGAAGCGACCACCCCGGTGAGATCGGCGAGCAAACCCGCCGGGATCGCATGTCGCGTTTGTTTTATGCCGACGGCTCCAAAGTAAACTGCCGCGACATAAAACGTGGTTTCCGTGCTTCCGTAAATCGTCGCCGCAGTCAGACTGACAATGTTGTCGGGCCCGAGGCGATGCACAATGTCCGTGAGGAGCGCGAGTGTCGCGCTCCCGCTCAACGGGCGCATTAAAGCAAGCGGAAGGAGATCTGTCGGGAATTGCAGTGGCGTCAAGATAGGTGAAAGCAGGCGACTCAACAGCTCGATCCCGCCTGCGCCTTTAAACATCCCAATCGCCACCAGCATCGTCACGAGAAACGGAATGATTTTCAGAATCACACCGAAGCCTTCTTTTGCGCCTTCGACAAACTCGTCATAAACCTTCACACCGCGTCCTGCGGCGTAGAGAGGAAAGAAGCTGAGAAGAAATGGGATCGCCAGGATCGACAACGCGTTCACGCTGCGGACAAAAACATTCTGTGCCGCCGCTTCTGGCGCCACTGGAATCCCAAACAACGTTGGCGCCACCATCCGGACAAAAAGCACAACAAAAAGAGCAACCAGGCCAATCAGCGCAATCAAACCGAAGATCGACAACCGCTTCACCGGTTCTTGCGGGACGACGCTGCTGTAGCCGGGATCGCTGATCCCGGCCTCTTCTTTAATTTCTGCTTTCGCAAAATCTTGCTCGATTTTCGTCCTTTGATTCGACGGTGAAATTCGAAAAATTGGCAATTTCTCCAGGAGCTTGACTGAGATGATTGCCACGCTTGCCGCGCAAAGCGTGGCGAGCAACGCGGTGCCGACAATTGCCGTCGGGCGCGTCGATCCGGACGCGGCTAGAATCGCGATCGCGGTTGCGGGAATCAATTGCACAGAACTGGTGTTAATTGCCAGAAAAGTGCACATCGCATTTGTCGCGACGCCGGGTCGCGGGTTAAGCGATTCCAGATCGCGCATCGCGCGCAGTCCGAGCGGCGTGGCCGCATTGCCGAGGCCGAGCATGTTCGCAGACATGTTCATTACCATCGAACCCATCGCGGGATGTTCGGGCGGAACATCCGGGAAAAGCCGCCGCATGATGGGGCGCAGACCACGCGCGATCCGCTGCACGAGTCCGGCGCGTTCGGCCAAACGCATCACGCCCAGCCACAACGCCATGATGCCGATCAAACCAAGCGCAATGGTGACAGCCGTTTTCGCGCCATCGAACGCGCCTCCGGTCACATCTTTCAAACGATCGTTCCAACCGCCGATTGCGACCGCGAGCAAAACGAGCGCGAGCCAGATGTAATTGAGCACGCGTAATGTTGTAGCTGGGGTCGTTGACCCCGGCCAGTCGATATTGTGATTGCGTTCTCAAACTTTTTTTCAACAAACTGATCGCCATGAACGAATCCGTTACTCAAATCAAAGACACCACGGGGAATCCGGCTCCATTGGGTCTGCTTGGCTTTGGCATGACCACTGTGTTGCTCAACCTGCACAACGCCGGCTTTTACGAACTCAACAGCATGATTCTGGCGATGGGCATTTGCTACGGTGGGCTGGCGCAAATCATAGCGGGCATTATGGAATGGAAGAAAGGCAACACGTTCGCCACCACCGCCTTCACTTCCTACGGGTTATTCTGGCTGTCCTTGGTGGTTTTGGTTGTGCTGCCAAAAACCGGATGGGGCGTGCCTACCAATGATGTGGCGATGGCCGCCTATCTGGCAATGTGGGGGTTGTTCACTGCCGTTATGTTTATTGGCACTTTGCGGTTGCATGTTGCCGGGCAGGTTGTTTTCGGTTCGCTGACTATTCTCTTCTTTCTACTCGCCATTGGCGACTTTATCGATGCGGGGCCAGGCTTCAGGCATTTTACTGGTTATGAAGGAATCTTCTGCGGTTTCTCGGCGATCTACGCCGGGCTTGCGCAGGTGCTTAACGAGTTGTTCGGTAAAACTGTGCTCCCGCTCGGGCCGGTGACGAAATAATCGCGCAGTTGCAAAACTCGTAACACAGGCGTCCTGCCTGTCACGTCGAGCGAGGATCCTGCTCGCAACCGGCAGGCTGGAAGCCCGCCGGACCCGTCAGGCAAGATGCCTGAGTTACGTGCAATGCTTCAATAAACTCGCTGCAAGTTGCAAGGCTGATTCGCTTTTGCCGCCGAGCATGCGCGCGATTTCTTCTTGTCGACCTTTACCGCTGACCTCGCGCAACTGCGAATAAGTGCGGCCGCGCAGAACTTCCTTTGTCACAACGAAGTGGGAAGAAGCAGTCGCGGCGACTTGCGGCAAATGCGTGATGCAAATCACTTGATGATCCCGTCCCAACGTTTGCATCTTTGCACCAACCGCGTGCGCGATTTCTCCGCCGACGTTCGTGTCGATCTCGTCGAACACGAGCAGGGGAATCGCATCGTGCGCCGCCAGCGCGGATTTGATTGCCAGCATGACGCGGGAAATTTCGCCGCTCGACGCGATGGCGCGAAGCGGTTTTAGCGGTTCGCCCGGATTCGGCGAGAAAAGTAATTCCACCGAATCGAATCCATTTGGGCGCGGCTCCTGTAGCCTGCTTAGTTTTGCTTCGAATTCAGATTGTCGGAACCCGAGAACGCGAAGGTTGCTCCGAATGTTCTCGGAAAGCCTGGGCGCTGCCTTTGTCCGGAGCTTGCGCAACGCTTCGCCGGTGCGGTTCATTTGGTCGCGGACTTTTTCGATTTCTTTCGCGAGACGTTCCAATTCGGCGTCGCGCCCTTCAATTTTCTTCATGCGCTCGGCTGCGCGCTCGCCAAAGGCGATTACTTCAGCAATCGAACCGCCGTATTTGCGCTTCAAAGTTTCGAAAAGAGAAACGCGCTGCTCGAGGGCGGAGAGCTGCGCCGGATCGAGATCCAGCTTTTCGGCGTAATTGGAAAGGGAGCGCGCAATCTCGGAAAGCTCGACCACGCTGGCGGCGTGAGCGGCAGAAAATTGCGCAATCGAGTTATCGATCTTCTCCAGTTCGCGTAACAAACGCTGCGTCTCGGCAAGTTGCGACAGAATCGAATCGTCTGCTTCAGAAAGTTTGCCGGCGACCGCGCTCGCCAGTTCGATCAACCGTTTACTGTTGCTGGCCAATTTATAGCGCGACTCGATTTCCTCTTCTTCGCCTGCGCTCAGATTGGCCGCGGTGATTTCGTTAATCTGATGGCGAAGGAGATCGAGCTCTTGTTCGCGCGCGGTCTCAGCCGTGTCGAGCGCGGCGTGTTCGACAAGCAGCGTCTGTAGTCGCCGATAATATTTTCGATAATCGTCGAGCTGCGCTTCCGCGCGAGCAAACGAATCGAGCAAACTCAACTGTTTTTCGGGCGAGAGCAATGATTGGTGGTCGTGCGGCCCGTGAAGGTCCACAAGGTCGTCTCCGAGATTCTTCAGAACGGCGAGCGTAGTGGGCGAGCCGTTGATGAACTGTCGATTGCCTCCGGTGGCAGAGAAGCTTCGTTTGACGATGAGATCGCTCTCGCACGGTTCAACTCCGGCTTGCACGAGCCGCGGATTGAGCTTACTCAAATCTCCTCCCGCGAAAACGGCCTCAACCGCGCAGAGATCGGCGCCAGTGCGAATGAGCGATTTGTCCGCGCGCTCGCCGAGCAACAGTTGCAACGCACCGATGATAATCGATTTACCCGCGCCGGTTTCACCGGTGACGGCAATAAAGCCTGGCGCAATTTCCCACTCGAGTTCTTCCACAAGCGCGAGATTCTTTATTCGCAACAGAGTGAGGGCAGCAGGCATGGGAACGGTCTTTACGTAACACAGGCATCTTGCCTGTTTTGTCGAGCAGACTTCCAGTCTGCGTTCTTGCCTACGGACAAGATGTCCGCCTGACGGACAGCCAGGATGGCTGTGTTACGATCCGCTGCGAGATCGGTGAGCATGGGAAGGTTGAGAGTTCTTGGTTGAGAGTTGAGAGTTCAGCTTGCCAACTCAACTTCAAAGCCTCAACTCTGAACTCACTGTTACTTTCCTTGGCACGGGCACGTCGCAAGGGGTGCCGATGATTGGTTGCGATTGCGCTGTGTGCCGGTCTCCAGATCCGCGCGATCAACGGCTGCGTTCGTCAGTTTACATCGAAACACCAAAGTGCTCCTGGGTTGTGGATACCGGGACCGATTTCCGGACCCAGGCGCTCCGCGAGAATATCCGCAATGTCGATGCCGTGATTTTTACGCACTCGCACACCGATCACATCATGGGGTTTGACGATCTGCGGCGTTTTTCGCACGTCCGCGGCTCGATGCCGGTGTATGCCTCGGCCGAAACGATGCGCGATTTGCGTCGCGTTTTCGAATTCGCTTTCAACGGGTTGAATCCGTTTCCCGGCTATTTGAAACCGGAGCCGCACGTGATCGAGGGTCCTTTCCAATTGGGCGGCACGCTGATCACACCATTGCCGGTGCCGCATGGAAAGTCTCTCGTGAACGGTTATCTCTTTTCGCGCGGCGGAGAAAAACTCGTCGCTTATTTAAGCGATTGCAGCGCGGTGCCGGACGAAATCGCCGAGCAAATTTCAGCAGTGAAGACGCTAATTATCGATGCGCTTCGCGACAAACCGCATCCAACTCATCTCAGTGTCGATCAGGCACTCGAAATCGCCTCACGCGTCGAGCCAGAGGCTACTTATTTCACGCACGTCTGCCACGACCTGCCGCAATCGGCAGAATCCCGGCTCCCCACCGGCGTGCATATCGCCTACGATGGGCTCAAACTCCGGTTATAGAAGAAATATTGTTGATCGTCTCACGACAATCCCCCAGCGCTTTAACGCCGAGTAAAATATCTCGACTCGCTCAGCGGATAATTCCGCGCTCGCTTTGTTCGATAAACTCGATGATCTCGAGGATCTCTTTTTTCTCAGGTAATTCCTCGCGCATCGCCTCCACCGCCTGGCGCGTATTGTATTTCGAACGATAAATCAGGCGAAACGCTTCCTTGATCAGCTTTACGCTTTCGGGCGGAAAATTCTTGCGTTCCAAGCCGACCAGATTAATCCCGCGAATTTTCGCCGGGTTGCCATCGGCGATCACCGGCGGTTGTTCGAAAATTGTCCAGGACGTTCCGCCGTTCATGATCGCCGATGGCAACCCGGCG
>JBIOVE010000276.1:0-10025 GCA_044867565.1 Candidatus Udaeobacter sp.
GTTTGTCCGGCTGTGTGACGACTCCTGCGAGCTGATGTTTGCTCGATTGGAGCAAAGCTCTTAGCGTCGGCACGCCGATTTCGCCCGCGCCGATGAAAACAATGCGCATGCCGAATTACGGCGTCAGCTGATGGCGCAGCGCCGATCGGCGCGTGCGCCGCCCGGCCACCGCTTGCGCCATTATTTTTTCGCCAGCAGTGATCTCACGCCGGCCCACCGACGATCCGCAGCCGGTGCAGAGATAATCGAAAATCTCGCGGTCTGGCAGGACTAATAGCAACCGCTCGCGTACCGGCATCGCGGCTTTGCATTTTTCGCAGTAGAGGCTTGAAGCGGTGAAATTTTCAAACTGCTGCTGGTTCATAGACGCCATCGTTCACGCTCTCCAGGATTTCGAGCAGAACTTTGGCGGGCGGTTGAGTTGCGTCAACCACAGTGACCAGCTCTTGCGGATAATACGAGAGCACTGGCCTCGATTCCGTTTCGTACGTATCGAGGCGGCGCTGAATTACCTGGTCGTTGGCGTCGTCGAGGCGGTTGTCTTTCAAGGCGCGCTTTTTTAGCCGGGAAAACAGCGTCTCGCGGCTCGGGCAGGAGAGATGAAACACTTTTTTAACGTCGATCATTTCGTCCATGATTTTGGCCTGCCCGACATTCCGCGGAATACCGTCGAGCACTAGTGTATCGATGTCCGGTTTAAACTTGTGCGCCTCCACGGCCGCATCGATCGCCGCTCGCCAAAGCTCGACTGTGATCGCGTCCGGCACGAGTTCGCCTTTGCTCGAGTATTCGAGAAACGCTTTACCCACTTTTGTGCGCGTATCGATGGAGCGGAATACATCACCGCAGGCGCAATGATAAAAGCGCGGGATTGTGCCGAGCGTTTTGCCTTGCGTGCCTTTGCCGCTGCCGGGCGCACCGAAGAGGATAAACGTGTTATATCGCATCATCGAAATCGGTTTATACCGCGCGTGAGCCCGAGCCGGGAAGCAGAAACTAACGGGCTATTTCCCGGCCGCCAAAGGGTCGACATTCACCCGTCGCCCGGCGCGATCAAAGCGCACGTTGCCGTCCACCAACGCGAAAATTGTGTAATCGCGACCAAGTCCTACGTTTCTCCCTGGCACAAATTTCGTCCCACGCTGGCGGACAATGATGTTGCCAGCAACCACCATCTCACTGCCGAATTTTTTCACGCCCAGCCGCTTGCTGACGCTATCGCGGCCATTCTTAACGCTGCCTTGTCCTTTTTTATGAGCCATTAGAGAAGGTTGATGGTTGAGGTTTGATGCTTGATTGACTCGGCTGCTTCATTACTCAGTCTTTTTGGCCGCAGATTTCTTCGCGCCAACGGTGATATTCTTGATCTTCACCCGCGTCAGCTTTCGGCGGTGTCCTACGGTGCGATGATAACCTTTACGCCGTTTGAACTTGAACGCGATCACTTTTTTGTCCTTGCGCTGCTCGACGACTTCAGCGGTCACTTTTGCTCCGGAAATCAGCGGATCACCCTGTGTGAGCTTGTCACCATCCGCATACATCAAGACATCGCCAAAAGTCGCGGTCTTCCCTGCTTCCACGTCGAGAAGATCGACATCGATCGTGTCGCCTTCCGCGACGCGATATTGTCGTCCACCAGTCTTGATAATTGCGTAAGCCATAAGCGCGCTTCTGAGGGAAAAGCCGCGCAAAATCACACAGATGCGGCCCTTTGACAAGGAAAAGCTGTCGCCGCCGACCTCTGGGTGGCGGGCGGCATCAGGATGCTAAACGGTCAGCGGTGCTTCGCACAGCAAAGTGGCCACCATCCTCGATTGACTTTTCGGTGGGTTGATCGCTGCAATCTGCAAGGTGTTCGCGCGCCGACGGTGGGATCGAGCAGTCCCTTGCTCGATGCTAAAATATGTCGGCAGAGCCAACACTTAAATAGCATCGTTCGCGGAGCGACTGACCCACCTTATTTTTGGGAGACGATCAACACAATCTCACCCTTCGGCGGATGTGCTTCATAGTGCGCGAGGAGCTCGCTGGCGGTCCCGCGTTGGAATTCTTCGAATTTCTTCGTGAGCTCGCGCGCGACGCAGAGTTGTCGACCCGGCATAATGTCGATGCAGGCGCTGAGTGTTTTTGTCAGGCGGTAAGGGGATTCAAAGAAGATTGTGGTCTCGTCGCGTTCGCCCGCTGCTCGCAACTCCCGCTCGCGTTGTCCGCGCTTAACTGGAAGAAATCCGCGAAAGCGAAATTTCTCCATTGAAAATCCTGAACCGACGAGCGCGGTCAGAATCGAGGACGGCCCGGGAATGATCGTGAACGGGAGCCCGCGTTTAATGCATTCGCGAATTAGGCGCACGCCGGGATCGGAGAGCCCGGGCGTTCCGGCGTCAGTAATCAACGCGACGTTTTCGCCTGCGGCGAGACGCTCGACGAGCTGCGCGGTGCGCATCGCTTCATTGTGTTCGTGATAACTGAGAAACGGCTTTTTGATTTCAAAATGCTTCAGCAAAATCCCGGAATGCCGTGTGTCTTCAGCCGCGATTAAATCGGCGGATTTCAATACCTCAAGCGCGCGCAACGTGATGTCGCCCAGATTGCCGATCGGTGTGGCGACGACGTAAAGCATGGCGCATCATCGGATAAGGCCCGCACGTGCGCCAGGGCGATGGACACGATTTGGACCGCGGCGGCATGTCGCCGCAGTCCAAAGCGCAGACACGTCCGCGCTCCATAAGCGGGTCATCGACCGAGCAAAATCGTGTCTAACGCATAGAGCCGAGTCACCGGCGCAAAACGAATTCAGGGACAGGAGGCGTATATGAGAAAAGGCATTTATCTGTTGGCGCTGGCGCCACTGGCGTTGTGGGGCTGCGCAAGCGAACCGACGACAGTTACAACTACAACGACCACACAGGAAGTGACTACGACCGGTCCCCCAACACGAGAGGTCGTGGTGACCAGAACTCCGCCGGCTCTGCGGGTTGAAACGCAAACCGTAGCGCCGGGACCCGGGTATGTCTGGACAAGGGGTTACTGGCGATGGACCGGCGCCGACTATGTTTGGGTGCCGGGCAGCTGGGTAGTGCGTCCCAGGGTGGCGGCAGTATGGGTGGAAGGCCAGTGGGTGCGTCGTCCCGGCGGCTGGGTCTGGATCGCGGGTCATTGGCAATAAGGAGCAGGGGAACAGGGACTGCATTTGGCCGAATCGAGCGCGAAAATCCAAGCCCATGCATCGTAAGCCGCTTACGATACATGCCGTCTCCGGTCTGATATCACGGTCCTGTTCTTGAATTGTCTTTCCCGGTTCGGCAAGGTTCGAGGGCAATTATTTCAGGCTGATTCCTTCTCGTAACGTGGTATCATAGTCGCGGGTATCGTCCGAGCTGTAGAATCCACCCTATGAAACCGACGAGTCCGTCTGCCGGCAAAAAGCGGTTTCCGCAGACAGATTATTTCTTTCATTCCGGTTTTGCCCAATGGCGCTGGCAGTCCTCGCCCTACGACGGAAAAGGTCGATCGGAATTCCGGACTTTTTACAACTTACGGCGTGAATTCCGGATCGAAGCGGCGCGAGAACTAGCAAAGGAAATGGTAGCGTTTGCGCTCATCCTTTTCGCGGCGGCCTGGCCGGTAATTTACATGCTGGTCACCGTCGTGAAATTGCTGAGTAAGGGACGCCCGTTGCAGTAGTTGCGCTGATGCGTATTGACGTTTGTGACGAATTTCTTGCGTCATTTCGCGTGTTTGGCAGATGATCAACCCCTCATTGTCGGGGGGCCGGCGAAATGCCCGCCGACCATACAGGCAAGATGCCTGTGCTACTCTCTCGGCCAGAGGAATTCGTCGCGATATTGTGGCGTTTTCTCAGGCGCGAAGCCGTGGCGCGTGATGTTTTCGGTGACCACGCGCGGCACTAAAAATTGCAGAAGATAATCCGCGCCACCGGCTTTGGTGCCGCCCCCGCTCATCTTGAACCCGCCGAATGGATGCCGGCCCACAACGGCGCCTGTGCAGGAGCGGTTGACGTAAACATTTCCCGCTTCGATTTGCGCTTTCGCGCGCTCGATGTTGGCCGGACTGCGCGAGAAAAATCCGGCGGTGAGTGCGTAGTCTGTGCTATTGGCCACCGCAATCGCTTCGTCGAGGTCACGCACTTTTAGCACGCTGATCACCGGCCCGAAAATCTCTTCGCGCGCGATGCGCATGTTGGGTTTCACGTCCGTAAAAACTGTGGGCGGAATGAAAAATCCTTTTGGAGGCACATCTTCGCGCTGGTAGGCAAGGCTGGCCTCAGACTTCCCAATCTCAATGTAATTCAGGATCCGGTTGTAAGCGGTTTCGTCGATCACTGGACCGACAGTGACGCCCGGCTCTTCCGGATTTCCGACGCGCAAGCTTGCGGCGGCTTTTAACAGACGCTCCATCACGCGATCGTAATTTTCTTCCAGGACAATCAAACGCGATAACGCGGAGCATTTTTGGCCTTGGTAACCGAAGGCGGAGTAAGTGCAATCGACGATGGCTTCATCGAGATCGGCATCCGAATCGATGATGACGGCATTCTTGCCGCCCATTTCGCAGACGACGCGCTTGAGTTCCCTTTGGCCGGGCCGCGTGATGCCGGCGCTTTCCCAAATTCTCAGTCCCACTTCGCGCGAACCGGTGAACGCGATAAGATCGACATCCTTGTGATCGACAAGGTGCGCGCCCATAACCGAGCCTTTGCCGGGAAGATAGTTCAACACGCCGGGCGGCACGCCGGCTTCCTCAAAGATTTCCATCAACATCGCGCCACAAACGGCCGATGACTCGGCCGGCTTCATGATCACTGTGTTGCCGGTAACAAGCGCCGCGGTTGTCATTCCGCAGAGAATTGCGAGCGGAAAATTCCACGGCGCAATGACGAAAGCGACGCCGCGCGGCCAGTAATGATAGTAACTTTCCTCGCCGGGCACATGCTGCGTCAGACGCGGTCGTCCGATGAGCCGCATTTGCTGAGCATAGAAAAGGCAAAAGTCGATTGCCTCGCGGATGTCGCCATCGGCTTCCGCCCAGGGCTTGCCGACCTCAAAAACTTCCAGCGCGGAAAGCTCGAACCGCCGGCGTTCCATGATCGCCGCTGCGCGTTCGAGCAACTGCGCCCGCTCTTCAAATGGAGTCCACCGCCATTTTTCGAATGCATCGCGCGCGGCTTTGACGGCGCGTTCCGCTTGCGGAATCCCAGCTTCGGCGACTGCGCCGACGACATCGTCGGGCGAGCTCGGATTAATGGAAGCGATCGTTTTGCCCGTGAAAACTTTTTCGCCATTGATAACAAGCGGATATTCCTTTCCGAGGCGCGTCCGCATTTCACTCAACGCTTTGCGCATTTTATCCTGGTTTTCCTGGTGGACGAAGTTTGTAAGCGACGCG
Source organism: Candidatus Udaeobacter sp. (assembly GCA_044867565.1). Taxonomy (GTDB): domain Bacteria; phylum Verrucomicrobiota; class Verrucomicrobiia; order Chthoniobacterales; family UBA10450; genus Udaeobacter. The sequence continues at coordinate 5,407 of JBIOVE010000276.1, forward strand.
TTTTCGTAGGTGTCGCCCGGAGGTGTATCGAGGGAACGGCTATGAGATGGATGTCGATCTTTCATTGTGTTGGTGGTCGTATTATTCGAGTGCGGCAGCACGCCATTTCGGCTCTTCCGCAAAAGTTCGCATGGATCGCGCAATAATTCTGCCTCCGAAACATTTTCGGAGAATTTTGCGCGGAGAAATCCTTCATTCGACGTGTTCTCCAGCAAACGCCGGACGAGATAGGACATGCCGGGAAGCAGTTCGCCCACCGGGCAGTATTCGCGGACGCGATAACCCATTTCAACGAGCGCCCGCTTGATCGGCCCGGCCATACCGTAGAGGAGTTGAAATTCGAAGCGGCTGGGATCGATACCGAGTTCGTCCGCGACCGCCTGTGCGTGCGCGATGCTGCGAACATTGTGCGATCCAAACGCGGCGGTAACAATCGATTCGTTCTCGAGCAGTATTCGCGTGAGCGCCTCGAAATTGAGGTCGCTCTCGGGCTTCTGAGAATAGACCGGACAATCCCAGCCGTTCTGGCGCGATTTTATTGTTTCGTAATCCCAATACGCCCCCTTCACCAGCCGCACTGCGAAACGTGTGCCGCGGGTGCGACCCCACTCGATCAGATCGCGCAAGTCCGCTTCGGAATCTTGCAAATAGGCCTGGATGACGATCCCGGCATGCGGCCAATCTTTGAACTCCTCTTCGGTGAAAATCCCTTTGAAAAGTTCGAGCGTCGTATTTTTGTGCGCGTAGCTTTCCATGTCGAAATTAATGAAGGCGCCGAGTTCCCGTGCGCGGCGCAGAATCGGTCGCAGCTTCGGCGCAAGATGCGCAATCGCATCGCCCGGATCGGCCGGACTCATTTGTGAATAGAGCGCGGAGATTTTGACCGAAACATTTACAACCGGAAAAAGGTCTGAATTTCTGCGGAGGGGATCGGCCCAGCCTTTTGTTTCGCGCGCAAGGGTTTCCAGCAAATCAAGGCAACGGGCGGCGTATTCGTCGGTCTCTGTTTCGCTGACGACGGCTTCTCCCAAAAGATCGACTGTGAATCCAATTTTCTGTGCGCGGCGTTTGCGCAGCATTTTCATCACGTCGGTTGGGTTTTTTCCCGCGATGAATTGGTGCGCCATTCCCGAAACATTCCAGCGCAGGACGCGTGCGCTTACCCACGGAACGATGCGCGCCAGACGAACGCCGGTATGAATAAGAGGCGCAAAACCGTTGCGCGTATCGGCGAAATATTCCTCGAGATGCTCGACGAGCTCGCTCGATCTGTGCAGCGACGGGAGAACATCGACAAAGCGAAATAACTGTCCTTTGAACTGCTCATCGCGCATTGAAACCGCCATCATCCGCTGATAAAAGCCGGCCTTGCTGAAAAGCGATTCAGGATGCTGATTAACCAGCTCGAAAATGCGCGTCCCGCGCTGCTCGATCTCGCTTTGGAGCGATCTCATAGCGAAAACTAGTCTGCCGTAATGCGTTAGGCAAAGCGGAAGGCAGGCATCGAGAGGATTAAAATAATTTTCGGCTGGACACGCTCAATCGGCGATCCGCGTTCGAAGTAACAAGTGAGACTTTGCGCAGAATTTTGGGGAGCAAGTGGAGGAGGTTTGCCTGGCAGACTCCGGAGGCCCAGGGCTCGGATCTGTCAGGCAATCTCTTTGTGAGCGGGATCAAGAAAAGGCGGTCTCTGGTCCGCCGTCTTTGCTGCGCAGTGTGGAGGCCGCCATTCCTTGCCACCATTGCTAATTGATCGGGAACTAAAACGCGCGTAGCAAACAGGCAAGATGACGCCTGACGCAGAACGCTACGAGTTTGCCAGCGATAACACCGCCGCGATCTGCCCAGAGGCATTGGCGGCGCTGGAAGAGGCGAACGTAAGCGAAGCACCATCGTACGGCGAGGATCGCCAGACCGCGCATGTATGCGATCGCATTCGTGAAATCTTTGAGACTGATTGCGACGTTTATTTCGTTTTCAACGGCACGGCGGCAAACGCGCTGGCGCTCGCGCAGCTCTGCCAATCGTTCCACAGCATTGTCTGTTACGAGCATGCCCATATCCAAACCGACGAATGCGGCGCGCCGGAATTTTTCACGAAAGGATCGAAGCTGCTTCTCGCTGGCGGTGCGAATGGTAAGATCGACATCGGACAGGCAGAAAAGATAATTGCACGCCAGACCGACCTGCATTCGCACAAACCGCGCGCGATCAGCATTGCCGAGGCGACGGAATTCGGAACGGTTTACACATCTGACGAGATTGCGGCGATCGCCGAGTTTGCGCGTGCTCGCGAAATGTTCGTCCACATGGACGGTGCGCGCTTTGCTAATGCAGTGGCATCGCTTAATTGCACACCGAGAGCGATCACATGGGACGTTGGCGTTGATGTTCTCTGTTTCGGCGGAACAAAGAATGGCGCCGCTGCCGGCGAACTCGTGATTTTCTTTAAGAAGGAGCTTTCACGCGAGTTCGATTATCGAGTGAAACAGGCTGGGCAACTGGGTTCAAAGATGCGTTTTCTGGCTGCGCCGTGGCTTGGCCTTTTAACGGATGACGTGTGGCTAAAGAACGCGCAGCACGCCAATCGAGCAGCGCGGAATTTTGCGGACCGCCTGCGAAACGAGGCAAGGATCGACATCGTATTTCCGGTGGACGCAAATGCGGTGTTTGTGCGGATAAATGAGAAACTTGTGCGCAATTTGCACGGGCGCGGCTGGCATTTTTACAAGTTCATGGAACCTGATATTCACCGCTTAATGTGTTCGTGGTCGACGAAAGATAGGGCCATCTCCGATTTCATTGCCGATATAATTGCGATAAATCATTGAACGGATAGCGATCACAGCACATCTGTATGGGAAATAACATCTGCATGGGAATTACAATGAATGCGTTTGCGCGGGCTTTGATGTTTACGGCCGTTTTGCTCGGAGGATGTCGAGCGACCAAGAATGTCGCCGTCAGTTCTTATCATGTGACTCGCGATGTTGCGGTTGGTTCGTATCGGGTTGCCACTGCGCCAGTGCATTACGCTTTGCGGCGGCAGCGAGAAGATTCGGCCGCCAGCGACAATACTTCGATCGCCACAACGGAATCTGACGTTACTCAGCCCGGCCAATCTGTGCCTTCCTCAGAATTGGCTTCGGTACCGCAACAGCAGCCGCGATATGAAAGCGAGAGAGTGCAAAGCGCGCCATCGAGTACTGCGCCGCGCACGACCCACAAAGAGACAACGCAGTCAAAAACAAAACCGCCATCATCGTCGCGCGCTTCCGCTCCCGGAGCGGAATTTCCGACAGCTAAGGCGGTTCCTGACAAACCCGGATACGTTTTTAGTCCATTCGATCCGAGTAAAAGATATGTCGATGTAAGCGGCTATGCGTCCGGAAGCAAAGTCAAAGATCCGTGGACCGATAAGATATTCATCGTTCCGTAACCGTTCTGAAACTTTTTTGGCAGATTCGCCCTGCAATCGATTTCAATAATGGTTGGGATAAGAGCGCTTTGAAAATAGTCCAGCGTTTTAACGCTGGGATTTGATAAGAAGAAATAGGCAAGTCCCGTCAGGGACGAAAGAAGCGCCTCTGCCGCCCTGACCGGGCTTGTTCTTTTGATGACCGGCAGACCCTGCGTTAAAACACTGGGCTATTGCCGAGGTGGTGGCAGCCTCCGATTTATGAGATAACTTCTGGCATGATCTCGGCATCACGACTTGCGGCGTACTCGATCGTTTGCTTGTCGATCTTCGCTCTCGCGCCGTTGGGACAAAGCCAGACGTACGAGGGCAAGGAACTGGTCAAAGCGGCGCTTCTGGCTGATACAACCGCTGTTGTTCCCGGAAAGCCCTTTACGATCGGTTTGCTGCTTCGAATGGTTCCAGGCTGGCACACTTACTGGAAATTTCCCGGCGACGCGGGAATTCCGACCGAGTTGAAATGGAAACTGCCGCAGGGATGGAAAACTGGCGAAATCCAGTGGCCGATTCCGCTTAAACTGAGCGAACCAGGCGATATCCAAATTTACGGTTATCATGATGAAGTCCTGCTCATGCAGGAGATCACGCCGCCCGCCTCGATCGGCGATTCCACGGTAAAGCTTGCCGCGGACGCAAACTGGCTGGTTTGCGAGAAAATCTGCATCCCGGGAAATGCGAGCGTGCAGATTGAGCTGCCAGTATCTGCATCGAGCGAGCCGGCGAATACGGAAGTTTTCGCGCGTTTTCGTCGCTTATTGCCGCAAGATTTGCCCGACTCGAAAACGGCGAACACAAAATGGCGTCGAGCTGGCGCTGATCTTTTTTTCACAGTGACGAGCGAAGCGTTGGCGAATTATCCCGCCGCGGATTTCTTTCCAATACCAGAAGGAGACGTGGTGGTTGGCCATCCCAAACTCGAATCGCGAAATGGAAACGACGTCACGTTTCGCATTCCGATTGAGAACGGCGACTTGTCATCGATCAATGGGTTGGTCGTCTTTGGCCAGCGCGAAAATGGCGACGATCGTACCGCGTGGCGTCTCGCTGGAACACCGGTGGCATCAGGGACGAGTCCGCTTCCAGCACGTGGCGTCACGCGTTCGATCGCCTGCGCGATGATCTCGCCGAGCACGATCTGCTC
>JBIOVE010000277.1:0-8550 GCA_044867565.1 Candidatus Udaeobacter sp.
ACATTATAATCCGCGTTCGAATTAAACGGCGGATCGAGATAGACCAGATCGACGCTCGCCTCGGGAAATTCTTTCCGATCCGAAAGCCATTTCAGATTATCACCAAAGTATAAACGGTTCACGAATAATGAGAGATTCCTCCAGACCTTCGCATAAAGCTACGGCTTGGCAGGCGACTTCGCTCGGAATGACAAATGGATGCAACGTCACGTTGCTCGCCGAAATAGAGGCGGTTCACGTGAGAACAGTGAGAGATGTTTCGACTTCGCTCAACATGACAAAGAGTGGGGAAGCCATTTCAGGTTGTCGCCAAAATATAGACGGTTCACGAACGGCGAAAGATTGCTCTATCCGGCGCGAAATGACAACTGGCTCTCTCGCCACTCAAAAGGAGACGCAATTTACGAAATTTGTGTAATCTTACGCGCCTGACCCGATGTCCACCGAGATCAAGAAAGAGATCGAGCTCCAGATCGCTCACGTTTTGTTCATCGATATCGTTGGATATTCGAAAGCCTTGATTAACGAGCAGCGGCGATTGGTCGAGACGTTAAACCAAATCGTTAGCGGCACGGAACAATTCCGCACCGCCGAGACAAACAGCCGCTTGATCACGATTCCGACTGGCGACGGCATGGCGCTGGTCTTTTACAACACTCCGGAAGCGCCGGTCGAATGCGCGCTCGAGATCAGCCGCGCTGCGAAAGAACATCCGGAACTAAAGCTGCGCATGGGCGTGCACAGCGGTCCAGTAAGTGGTGTCGTCGATGTAAGCGGCCGAGCGAATATCGCCGGGACCGGCATTAACATCGCGCAACGGGTGATGGATTGCGGCGATACCGGGCACATTCTTATCTCCAAACGCGTGGCCGAAGATCTCGAGCAGTACGGCCACTGGCGCCGGCATCTTCACGATTTGGGCGAATGCGAGGTTAAACACGGCGTTCGCGTTTCATTGGTCAATCTTTACACCGAGGAGCTCGGCAATCCCCAGGTGCCAGAGAAGTTGAGAAAGGGTCGGCACAAAACGACAACAACGGCATTTGGATCACAGGCAAAGCCGGGCAAACTCCGTTGGCCCCTCGTCGCTGCCGGAGTGGTAATCGTGGGCGCGCTCGCCGTTGGCATCCTATTCTGGTCGCGTCGGGCGGCGCCGCCTGCATCTGTCGTCGCTCCTGCTGCGACAAATGTTTCCGCAGTATCCAAGAAAAGCATTGCGGTTCTGCCGTTTGAAAATCTGAGCGACGAAAAACAGAATGCCTTTTTTACTGATGGCGTGCAGGACGAAATCCTGACTGATTTGGCGAAGATTGCGGACTTGAAAGTCATCAGTCGCACCTCAGTAATGCAGTACAAGACCGGGGTCGCTCGGAATTTGCGCAGGATTGGCGAAGAACTTGGCGTGGCACACTTGCTCGAGGGGAGTGTCCAGCGCGCCGCTAACCGCGTTCGTGTGAATGCGCAGTTGATTGATGCGCGCAACGACGCGCACCTTTGGGCGCAGACGTTTGATCGGGACCTCGCTGATGTTTTTGCGATTCAAAGTGAGATCGCCAAAGCGATTGCCGACCAGTTACAGGCCAAGCTGTCGCCGAGCGAGAAGAGCGCAATCGAACAGCCGCCAACGACAGATGTCGCCGCGTTCGATCTTTACAGTCGGGCCAAGAATCTCTTTATTACGACGAGCTTCAGCGCCATTGGTGGACAGAACCTGCTGACAGCGGTTGATCTGTTAAACCAAGCCTTGGTACGCGATCCCTCTTTCTTCCTCGCGCGGTGCCAGCTCGCCTATGCTCACGATAACCTGTATTTTCTAGGCATCGATCACACTCCCGCGCGACTGGCATTGGCGGGAGTAGCGCTCGAGGCGGCGTTCCGGTTGCGACCGGACGCGGGCGAAGCGCACCTCGCCCGTGCCGAACACCTTTACCGCGGGTATCTCGATTACGACAGAGCGCTAGCTGAGCTCGAGGTTGCGCGCCGAACGTTGCCTAATGATCCTCGTGTATTCGAGTTGACCGGGTACATCGCCCGCCGCCGAGGCCAGCAGGAGGATGGATTGCGAAATCTCCAACGCGCAGTGGAGCTGGATCCGCGCAACTTCTTTACCCTTCAGCAAATTGCGCTGAGCTACCTTAATCTGCGCCGTTATTCTGATGAACTCGCGGTTCTGGACCGCGCATTGTCGATCAAACCGGACGACGTCGAAACGAAAGTAACTCGCGCCTTAATTTCATTGGACTGGAAGGGCGACACGAGGCCTTTACATCAAACGCTCGAGGAAATTCGAGCGAAGGATCCGGAGGCGATCAAGAGCGTCGCCGATAGCTGGCTGATCTGCGCCCTGGCAGAACGAGATGCTGCCGCTGCTGAAGCTGCTCTCGCGGCGCTTGGCGACAACCCATTTGGCAACGATGCAGTGCGACTGCGACGCAACGTTGGTGAAGGGATTGTTGCACGAATGGTTAACGATGAATCTAAAGCGCGCGCTGCTTTCACTGCGGCGCGCGCCGAGCAGGAGAACCGGCTGAAAAGTGAGCAGGATTATGGTCCGGCGCTTTGTGTCCTCGGTTTAATCGATGCTGGACTCGGCCGAAAAGAGGAGGCATTGCGCGAAGGCCGCCGCGCGATGGAGCTTCTTCCGGTCGAGAAAGATCAAATTAACGGCACCCACATGATCGAGTACTTCGCGATCACTGCTGCATGGGTTGGCGAAAAGGACCTCGCTTATGAACAGATCGCTAACGCGCAGCGTTTAGCCGGAGGCAGCACCATCACATACGGGCAACTTAAATTGCTCCCTTACTGGGACCCGCTGCGCGGCGATCCGCGCTTCGAGAAAATCGTCGCCTCGCTCGCGCCGAAGGAAAAACAATAAGCTCCTGGCAGGCAAGACGCCGCCAGCCCCCACAGGCAAGATGCCCGTGCCCACAACCTTGCGGCGCATCATTGTCGATCTTATATTTATGACGCGCGTTCAGTTACGCTGCGCCGAAACAAAATACGGAGGTCATTATGCCAACGACAATTGCTGCTCTAAAAACCAAAACGGTTCCGGCGGCGGAAAAGGATTTCCTGCCGCTTCAAGGCACTGATTACATCGAGTTTTACGTCGGAAATGCCAAGCAGGCGGCGCATTTTTACAAGGCGGCATTCGGTTTTCAAAGCCTCGCGTATTCCGGACCGGAAACGGGAACGAAAGATCGAGTGAGCTACGCGATTCGTCAGAACAAATTGATCTTTGTCCTAACCACGCCGCTACGGCCGAAACATTCGATCGCCGATCACATCCACAAACACGGCGATGGCGTGAAGGTGCTTGCGCTGATAGTCGAGAATGCGACGTCGGCATGGGAAGAAACGACCAAGCGTGGCGGCAAGAGTTACCTGAAACCAACCAAGCTGTCAGACGAACATGGCGAGCTGGTGATGAGCGGAATCCACACCTATGGCGAGGTCGTTCATCTCTTTATCGAAAGGCAGAATTATCATGGGCCGTTCATGCCGGGTTTCCGCAAATGGGAGTCGGCACATCGCCCGACGGAGACTGGCCTGCAATATGTCGATCATTGCGTAGGCAACGTCGGCTGGGGCCAGATGAATTCGTGGGTGAAGTTTTACGAGGAGGTAATGGGTTTCCGGAACATTCTCACCTTCGATGACAAGGATATCTCGACCGAATACTCGGCGCTCATGAGCAAAGTGATGAGCAACGGAAACGGCTTCGTGAAGTTTCCGATCAATGAGCCGGCGGAAGGCAAGAAAAAATCGCAGGTGGAAGAATATCTCGAGTTTTACAATGGCGAAGGCGTCCAGCACATCGCGATGGCCACGAACAACATCATCGAGACCGTCACGGAGCTGCAAAAACGCGGCGTGGAGTTCTTGCAGATTCCTTCTACTTACTACGACACGCTGCTCGATCGCGTAGGCCACATCGATGAAGAACTGACTGCTTTGAAGCGACTGGGGATTTTGGTCGATCGGGATAACGAAGGCTACTTGCTCCAGATATTTACCAAACCGGTAGCAGACCGGCCGACGCTCTTTTTCGAGATCATTCAGCGCAAAGGCGCGAAGAGTTTCGGCAAAGGCAATTTCAGGGCGCTATTCGAGGCCATCGAACGAGAGCAGGCGGCACGAGGCAATTTGTAGCGATGTGTAATCAGAAGAGTTTACCCCTCACCTCAATCCTCTCCCCTCGGAGGGGAGAGGCGGAGAGAGCTAGCGGCGCGTTAGGAGTGTACCGCAAGGAAGCTGAAGTGGGTCGCCTCTCTTCTGGCCAAGAGGAGAGGGGGAGGGTGAGGAGTTGCCCGAACTTAGAAGGAGGAGATTGACAATGCCGTATTATCAAAAACTGGGAGAAGTCCCGAGGAAACATCATATCTGGTTTCATCGCAACGGGCAGGCGCCGACTTACAAAAACGAAGGCATCGCTTACGAGCACGTTTTCACGACGCAAGGATTCGATGAGGCCTACTCGATCATGTATCATCTGCGGCCGCCCACGCGGGTGCGCAACGTGAAGCTCCTAGGATGCCATGAATTGAAAAAAGTGGCCGATAGTCCGCTGCGTCATCATCATTTGAAGACAGCGGAGATTCCCCGGCGCGGCGACCTCTACACGGGGCGCATCCCCATGCTTTTCAACCAGGACATGACCGCCTATCGCTCGAAGCCAGCAAAGGCCTACGACAAATTCGAGTATTACAAAAACGGTGGCGCCGATGAGATTATTTTTGTCTTCCACGGCGGCGGCACGCTGGAAAGCGTTTTTGGCAAACTGCGTTATCGCCCGGAAGACTACATCGTCATCCCGCGTGGAATTACTTATCGAATGGTGCCGGATAAAATTGAAGAAGAAGATTATCTCATTCTTGAGTCGGCCGGTCCGGTCCGGATTCCGCAGCGCTATTTAAATCACGAAGGCCAGATTAAGATGGGCGCGCCATATTCAGAGCGCGATCTGCATGGGCCATCCGAAATCATCACGATCGACAAAGAGGAAGATGTCGATGTTCTGGTGAAGGATGGACCGCGCTGGACACACGTGACGCTTGCGCATCATCCCTTCGATGCAGTCGGCTGGGATGGTTATCTCTACCCGTTCACGTTCAACGCGCAGGATTTCGAGCCGATCACCGGCACGGTGCATCAACCGCCGCCAATCCATCAAACCTTCGAGATCAGGGGCTACGTGGTTTGTACTTTCGCGCCGCGCATGCTCGATACGCATCCCGAAGCGGTCAGGATTCCATGGGTGCACGACAACGTCGAGGCTGATGAGGTCCTCTTTTATGTGCGTGGGAATTTCGGTTCGCGCCGGGGTATTGAGAGCGGTTCGATCACATTGCATCCACGTGGCATTCCGCACGGCCCGCATCCCGGCACGATTATGGCGAGCAAGAATGCAACACGCACCGAAGAGCTCGCAGTCATGTTCGACACACAACACACGCTCGAGTTGACCGAGGAATCGCTCGCGCTCGATGACCCGAAATATCCGCAAAGCTGGCTCGAATAAGGTGGATGACGCTCTCCGAGCGCGATGTTAACAAATCGCGGCAAGCCGCGTGGAATTAGCATCGTGCCCGGAGGTCACGATCCACCTAAACATGTGGCGGACTGGAGACCGCCGCTCCTTGGTGCTAAGCTGACTCGCACGTGAACCTAAAAACAGAAACCCGTCCGCGCTATCCCGGTGTACCGGATGGCAAGATCGACAATCGCCGCATCGAAATGCTCGAGGACGCTTTTCGCAGCATTCTCGAAGCGATCGGCGAAAATCCGGAGCGACAAGGTTTGCGACGCACACCGAGCCGAGCCGCAGTTGCACTCGAATTTCTCACGCAAGGTTATCGCCAGGACCTCGACGAGATCATTAACGACGCTGTCTTCGATTCGGACGCAAGCGAGATCATTCTGGTCAAGGACATCGAGCTTTATTCGATGTGCGAACATCATCTGCTTCCCTTCATCGGACGGGCACACGTGGCTTACATTCCAAACGGGAAAGTCATTGGTCTTTCCAAGGTGGCGCGCATTGTCGATGTTTTTGCGCGCCGTTTACAAATCCAGGAAAATCTCACTACTCAGATCGCCGAGTCGCTCATGGCATGTCTCGAACCGGGCGGGGTGGCGGTTGTCGTGGAAGCAAAACATCTTTGCATGATGATGCGCGGCGTCGAAAAGCAGAATTCTGTGATGAAAACCTCCTGCTTGCTTGGCTCTTTTAAGGACGACGCGCGAACACGCTCGGAATTTCTCTCGCTGTTGAAGGATTAAGAGCGCCGCCCAGGCGGAACATAGACTTTCAGTCTGTGGACACAGGCGACACGCCTGTGTTCCGAGTGGTCTTCCCATATCTGGACGGCGCGCCGCGACGTCTATTTTGCCACGGTAGATTTCTCAGTAATTGATGTAATGACCAAACGCCTTTTCGTGGCGATCGATCTGCCGCAATCAACGCGTCAACTGCTTAGCGACCTCGATCCGCACATTCGCGGAGTGCGTTGGGTAGATCCGCAGCAAATGCACCTCACGCTCGGTTTCTTCGCCAGCGTTTTAGAAGATGTCGATCTGGCGTTTCGTGAAAAACTCAGTGCAATTGAGTTCGGCGCTTTTTTTCTGCCCATTATCGGAGCTGGGGCATTTCCCGCGCAAGGCTGGCCAAAGGTAATCTGGATCGGGGTTGGTCGCGGACACCCCCATCTCTTTCAACTGCACAAACGGGTAAGCGACGCGGCAATCGCCGCCGAGCTCGAACCCGACCTCCGTTCATTTCATCCCCACATCACGATCGCGCGTTGTCGAGATGTTCCGCCCCAATCACTGCGGGCTTTTCTGAAATCGAATGTCGATCTCGACGCGGGAATGATCCGCGTCGACTCGTTCCATCTTTATTCGAGCAAACTGACCCCCGCCGGTCCAATTCACACCTGCGAGCTTACGGTAAACTGTAGTGGCCCTGAAAGCTTTCGTGGTCGCGAATAATCCCGCTCACAATCCCCGACTCGAGAGCGGCGCGGCGACGTGTTCAAGCGATCGCCGTTCGGCCGGAACGCCGATCCACGCTTCAACTAATGCGCCAATAATCATCAGCGCGGCGGCTGCCAGGTATCCCATGAACAGAGCAGTAGTCGAACCCGTGCCGATAATCCATCCGAACAATACCGGTGCGCCGACTCCGCCTGCCAGCGTTCCGATCGCGTAGAAAATTGCGATCGCCAATGCTCGAATTTCCAGCGGAAAAATCTCGCTCACGGTCAAATAAGCCGAGCTCGCCGCCGCCGAGGCGATGAAAAAGATCACCGTCCACGCAAGCGTCTGCGTTTGGGCGGTCAGCAAACCCGCGTGAAAAAGCCAGCCGGTCAGGGCGAGCAAAATCCCAGCGAGCCCATAAGTGGCGGTAATCATCTGCTTGCGGCCAATTGTATCGAAGAGATGCCCGAGCAGCAGCGGCCCAAGCAGATTTCCGAGCGCGAACGGCAAAAGGTAGCCGCCCACATTCTTCTCCGGTACGGAGTAAAACCGGATAAGCACAAGCGCATAAGTGAAAAAAATCGCGTTATAGAAAAAGGCCTGCGTCAACATCAGCACAAAACCGAGTAGGGAACGCCGCCGATGTTCGTGCACGATCGCGTTCCAAATTTCCTGCCACGGTGTGTGCGTGCGCGTTCGAATGCGCGTCGGCGGCACATCACTGTAGCCGGGATGGGTGATCCCGGCCGCATTTGCTCCCATAATCTTTCGTTCAACTTCACCAACGATTTCTTCCGCCTCGTGATTTCTTCCGTGGATCATCAGCCAGCGCGGGCTTTCTGGAATCCAGCGGCGAAAAAAAATTATGATAAGACCCAGCACAGCGCCGATTCCAAACGCGCACCGCCAGCCGAGCCAGATTGGCAGCCAACGCGGATCGAGCAGCACCAGCGTGGCGCCTGAACCAAGCGCCGCGCCGGCCCAGTACGAACCATTGATCATTAAATCCACCCGACCGCGCACGCGCGCCGGAATCAATTCATCAATCGCTGAATTGATCGCCGCATATTCGCCGCCAATGCCCGCTCCCGTCAGTGCGCGGAAAAAAGCGTAGCTCGCGAAGCTCCAGGAAAATGCGCTTAGCCCCGTCGCGATGAGATAAACCGCGACCGTAATGAAGAACAGTTTCTTACGCCCGAGCCGGTCCGTTCCATAACCGAACAGAAGCGCGCCGAACACTGCGCCCGCAAGGTAGAAGGTGGCGCTGGCACCGACCTGCGTATCGGTTAATCCTAGCGTCTCGCGGCGGGTCAAAATTCCGCCCAACGCTCCGGCGAGAGTGACTTCCAGACCGTCAAGAATCCAAGTCGCGCCGAGCGCGACAACGATCAGCCAATGCCATCGGCTCCACGGCATTCGGTCCAGCCGCGCCGGAACATAGGACTCGATCGTTTCGCCCCTTGCCATATTCTCTCATTCCTGTCGCGCAAAGAGATAGGCAGCGCAAAATGCAACCCGTTGACGCGGCGAGGTCCACGGCTGGTGCTCGCTTTATCGAAGGATTTACTT
>JBIOVE010000278.1:0-3784 GCA_044867565.1 Candidatus Udaeobacter sp.
TTCACCAAGGTCGGTCTTGAACCTTGGGGGCGCATCGGATCGGGCATGGTCGAATTGATCGCCGCGATCCTGCTTTTGATTCCGCGTTACACATGGCTCGGTGCCATCATCGCAATCGGAGTGATTGGCGGCGCGATCATGAGCCATCTGACCTTGCTGGGGATTGTCGTGATGGATGATGGCGGATTGCTTTTCATCCTCGCGCTCGTGACCGCAATCTGCTCGGCCGTCGTCCTCTTCATTTACCGGAGAATGATTCCCTTGATCGGCGCCCGTCTATGAAGCGTTCACCGCTCCTCATAGCTGCGGCGGAAGTTTTGCGCCAGGGCGAGTCACTCTTGAATTCCCTGAGCGACGAGCATTACACACGCAACCTGCCGCTCGCGTTCAATTCCGCGATTGGCGGCCATTATCGGCACTGTCTCGATCATTTCCAAAGTCTGCTCACTGCGCTTGATGCCGATGAAGTCGATTACGATCATCGCGCTCGTGATCCGCGGATTGAAAACGACCGCAAATTCGCCCTGACTGAGACGCATCGAATCCTGCGCGCCTGCCAATCGATCTCGTCACAGTTTCTCGATTGCCCGATCAACGTCCGGTGCAAAGTGAATTACGCACTCGATGCTGCAGTGCTGATTGGATCGACCGTTGGCCGCGAATTGATGTACGCCGTCGCCCACGCGATCCATCATTATGCGTTGATCGCCGTGATGTGCGGTATGCTTGAGGTGCCGGTCCCTGCTGGATTCGGAGTCGCGCCTTCAACTCTTAAGTATCACGCCGAGCAACCAACGGCGGCGTGATGTCGATCCATGATTGCGCCGGCTCTTCTCGCTTCGACCGGGATCATCTTGCTCAGCTTCATTTCTGAAGACGCGGCGACAATCTCCTCCGCATTGTCGATCTTCGGCGGCCCGCTAAGCTGGCCACTCGGTTTCGTGACTTGCTTCGCCGGCATTTGGATCGGCGATCTGGGCCTCTATTCGTTAGCCCGTTGGCTCGGTAAACCAATCCTGCAAAGCCACTTGGTCACACGCTTTACGGATGCCGCTACGATTGAACGCTGCCAGGAGAAATTCAACCGCCGCGGCTCGCTCACCTTACTCGCCAGCCGGTTCGTTCCCGGCACGCGCTTACCGACGTACCTTGCGGCCGGGCTTCTCTCAATGCCGCTCGCCCGGTTTGCTCTGGTCACTGCTTTCGCGGCGCTCCTGTGGATCGGAGGAATTTTCGCGATCGCGAAGGTGCTCGGTTCGCACGCATTGGTTTGGTTCGCAGTTTTCCAAAATAAGATCGCTGTGGTTGTTTTAACTGCACTTTTCCTCGGCACAACGCTTTTCGTTTTCAAAAAGCTCGCCGTCGCGCCAGCATTCATTCGCCGCTGGACTCATTGGGAATTTTGGCCGGCTTGGCTGTTTTACATTCCTGTGGGCGCTTACTACTTATGCCTCGCGATTCGATATCGCGGTTTTGGCGTGCCAACTGCGGCAAATCCCGGGATGACGACCGGCGGATTTATCGGCGAATCGAAGCTGGCGATTCTTGATGAGCTCCGCCGTGCGAGTCCTCAATTCGTGGCCGAGGCGTTTTTGCTGGACGGACACACGACCACCGATCGATTGCTTTCGTTGCACCGGCTTTGCCGACAACACGCCATCGCGCTGCCGTTCATTTTGAAACCGAACGTCGGCCAGCGCGGCAACGGCGTGAGGCTTATCCGGTCGATGCGCGCCGCGCTCGAATATCTCGAAGAAACGGAGGCGCGAGTGATCCTTCAGCGGTATGTCACTGGGCCGCAGGAGGCCGGTGTTTTTTACTACCGCTTCCCGGGCGAGTCACATGGACACATTTTCGCGATCACCGAGAAAATCTTTCCCACAATCACCGGCGACGGAATTCGCACGGTGGAAGAGTTGATCCGCGCTGATTCGCGAGCCGCGTTGATGGCCCAGATTTATTTGCGACGCTTCGCTTCTCGTCGCGACGAGGTCCTGGCGCTGGGCGAGATTTTAAAGCTTGTCGAAACCGGCAATCACGCTCAGGGCTGCATTTTCCGCGATGGGATGCGTCTGCATACAGATGCTCTCGAGCGCGTGATCGATGAGATTTCATGCAAAGTCCCCGGCTTTTTTATCGGGCGATACGACATGCGTTACCAAAACAAAGAAGATTTCAAAGAAGGGCGAAATTTCCACATCGTCGAGCTCAACGGCGCTTCCTCGGAAGCGACCAGCATTTACGACGCGCGCAACTCGCTCATGTCAGCGTATCGCACATTGTTTCGGCAATGGAGGCTCGTCTTCGCCATCGGCGCCGCGAATCGCGCGAACGGGCATGCGCCTTCGTCACTGCTAACGCTGTGGCGCGAATGGCGACAATATTCGGTCGCTGCGCTATCGTATCCGCTAGCGGATTGATGTGCACTGTTTCCTTCGTTCCAGCAGCGAGAAAATTTTATCTCGCGATGAATCGCGACGAAAAGCTGGCTCGCTTTACCGCGCTGCCGCCGGCGATTGTCGATTTTGCGGGGCCCCGGGCGATGTTCCCCCGCGAACCGAACGGTGGCACGTGGATCGCCGCGAATGATGCCGGCGTCTGTGTTGCGCTGATCAATTGGCATCGGATTGAGCGCGAGCCTGTGCGCTCGATCACCAGCCGCGGCCAGGTCGTTCGGAAGTTGGCCGGAAAATCATCAACGAAAGAAATCGCAGCGGCATTGGGTGAACTGCCGTTAAGACGACTCCGTCCATTCCGTTTGATTGCGATCATTCCCTCGGAAAAGGCGGTAACGGAATGGCGGTGGAATCTCGATCGGCTCTCGACGCGCAAGCACGCATGGAAATCGCGCCACTGGTTCTCATCCGGCTTCGATGAGCAGAGGACTGAACGTGAGCGGAACCGAATCTGCAAGGCCGCGCAAAATCAAAAATCCGCGGACCGGCTCGGTTGGCTGCGTCGTTTGCACCGCTCGCATTTGCCGAAGCGCGGCCCTTTCTCGATCTGTATGCATCGCTCGGACGCGGCAACCGTCAGCTACACAGAGGTTGCTGTTTCTGGGCAGCGCGCGACGATGCGCTATAAGGCCGGGCCGTGCTGTTCCAAGCGGGAAATGATCACTAAAACGATTTCGCTCGCGCGTTGATTGTAAGCTTACCTAGATTACCGCGACAAATCGAAGCATGGCTACGCAAGACATCACTCGACCCGTTTTTCTCCCTGTCATTCTTGGCACTTCGCGACAAGGCCGCTTGACCGAGCCGGCCGCGAATTTTGTTTTCGGCGAAGTATCAAAACGCGGCGATATCGAAACCGAATTGATCGACATCAGAAAAATTCCAGTCGCGATGAATGACGCCGGCGAAGCGCTCAAGGACAGCCAGTTCTCGGCCACAGTCGCGCGGGCCGACGGCCTTGTCCTCGTGGTCCCGGAATACAATCACAGTTTCCCAGGTTTGCTGAAGCACGTGCTCGACACAAATCTGAAGGAATACATCCACAAAGCCGTCGGTGTTTGCGGCGTGTCAGCGGGTCCATTCGGTGGCGCCCGCATGATCCAGAGTTTGCTGCCGGTGCTGCGTGAGCTCGGTTTAGTCACAATTTTCTCGGACGTCTATTTCGGCACAGCAGGGAGACTTTTTGAGCCTGCCACCGGCGAAATTACCGACCCCGCTTACACCGGACGCGTGGGCAAATTCCTGAACGAACTGGTTTGGATGGCGCGAGCGCTTCGGCACGCGCGCGAAAATATCCCGCAATAGTCGTTCGGATCGCCCTCACATCT
>JBIOVE010000279.1:0-5287 GCA_044867565.1 Candidatus Udaeobacter sp.
AGCGGTCCCGAAAACGCGCACGGTTTCATTGGCGTAAGGACGTTGCCCATTACGATTCCGCCGGAAATCTCCGTGCCGCCGGAGTAATTGATGATCGGGAGTTTTCCGCGTCCGACATTTTGAAATAACCACATCCATGGATCGGGATTCCACGGTTCACCGGTCGAAGCGAATTTACGGAGAGAAGAAAGATCGTGTCGATGCACAATTTCGTCGCCGTGACGCCGCAGCGCGCGGATCAACGTCGGAGAGACGCCGAGCGCCGTCACTTTGTGTCGATCCACCAACGACCAGACGCGATCCGGACCCGGGAAATCCGGCGCGCCATCGTAAAACATCATGGTCGCGCCAAGGAGCAGCGCGCCAAACACTTCCCACGGACCCATCATCCAGCCCATGTCGGTCATCCAGAAAAGGGTCTCGTCGGCGTGAAGATCGAGACCGTGCCACATGTCTTGGGCGGACTTGATCGGAAACCCGCAATGGGTATGCACAGCGCCTTTCGGCCGGCCGGTTGTGCCTGACGTGTAAATGATCATCATCGGGTCTTCGGCGCTCGTGCGCTCGGTTGGTGAATCAATGTGGGAGGCGCCTTTTGGCGGCGACAATCGGGACACTGAGGTCCCTCCCACATTTTCCACAAGCCACTCGCCGGCTTGCTTTAACACCACGAGATGTTTCAACGTAGGAATCTGCGCCGCTGCTTCATCCGTAATTGGTTTCATCGCGCAAAATTTTCCGCGTCGATAAGTTCCATCTGCTGTAAAAAGCGCCTTCGCCTCGGCGTCGTTGAGACGCGAAACAATTGCGGATGCGCCGAAGCCGGAGAAGAGCGGCAGGAAAATCCCGCCGATCTTGATGATCGCGAGCATCGCGATGACGATCTCGGGAACCATCGCCATAAACACGCCGATGGCGTCGCCTTTCCCGAGTCCGAGATTACGCAACGTGGCGGCCATTTTATTCACTTGCTCGCGCAGCTCCTTGTAAGTGACCGTGCGCGTCGTGCCGTCTTCGATTTCGGATTTGATGGCGAGACGATTGTCGATCTGGGTGCCGGCATATTTATCGAGCAGGTTATGAACGATGTTCATCTCGCCATCGACACACCAATGCGCCCATGGTTTGCCCTCGCTAAGATCGACAACGCGTGAGTACGGTTTGTAAAACTGGATGTCGAGATCGCCCAACACCGTGTCCCAGAACCACGCGATGTCCGTTGTCGATCTTCGCATTAGCTCATCATAAGAGCCGAGCGCGTGTTTCTCGATGAAGCGCTGCAAATTGGATTGCGCGATCAGCTCCGGCGTTGAGTTCCACACAAATTCTCCACCAAATTGAAATTCGCTCACGCGATGAGTTTGCGCTGCGCGTGATGCGCGAGCAAGCGGATTGGGGAGCGCGGGCATGTTGCCCGCTGTTCGCGGCATTCTGCCGCAAACCTAACGCGCGTGGATGAATATGAGCAAAATGAGTGAGGACTTGCGTAGCAAAGAGGCTGTCCGGCAAAATGCCGGACAGAGCGGGCAACATGCCCGCGCTCCCCAGAGACTCGCTTGCTCGTGTTCGATTCGTCGGCAGATTGAAACTTCGAATGTTTCCATGAAGACAACTCTCGCTCATCAACTCGCCGACTATGCCTGCGCGCTCCGATTTGACGATTTGTCACCGGCAGTCGTGCATGAGGTCAAACGGCGCGTGCTTGACTCGTTAGGCTGCGCGCTCGGTGCGTGGGGTGAAGAGCCGTGCGTGGTCGCCAGAAAAGTCGCTTCCGAATTTTCGGCAAAACAAGGAGCGACAATTATCGGCACAAATCACAAAGCGCCGCCGGACTGGACGGCATTCGCGGACGGCTGCGCGATCCGCTATTTCGATTACAACGATACGTACTTATCGAAAGAGCCCGCGCATCCCAGCGATAATATTTCCGCCGCGCTGGCGATGGCGGAAAGCGTCAGGGCCACCGGGTCGGACTTGATCACGGCGATTGCGCTGGCCTACGAAGTGCAATGCCGCTTCTGTGATGCGGCGAGTATTCGCGCGCGCGGCTGGGATCACGTGACCTACGGCACGTTTTCAACTGCGCTGGCTTGTGCGCGATTGATGAAACTCGATCCTAGAAAAACGCGTCATGCGGTGAACATTGCAGGGGTGGCTGGCGCGGCGATGCGTCAGGCGCGCGTAGGCGAGCTCTCGCATTGGAAAGGCGTCGCTTTTGCGACTGCCGCGCGTCACGGAGTCTTTTCTGCGTTGCTTGCGCGTGCCGGAATGACCGGGCCAGGCCCGATTTTTGAAGGGCAAATGGGTTTCGAAAAACAACTCGGCGTTTCGCTGGGCAATGTCGGAGAAAAATTCGCCGTTCCATTCTCGAAAACGGATCACGGCCCAGCCGCAATGATCTTGAACACGAGCATCAAATATTGGCCGGCTGAATATCACAGCCAAAGCGCGATTGAGGCGGCGTTATCTTTGCGAAAAGAAATTCCCGATCCTGCACAGGTGAAATCGGTCACGATCGAGAGTCACGACGCGGGAGTCGATATCATTGGCAGCGAGCCGGAGAAGTGGACTCCGAAGACGCGCGAGACAGCAGACCACAGCCTGCCGTACATCACCGCAATTGCGCTGATCGACGGCCAGATCACCAACAAACAATTCGAGCCGGAACGTTTCAAGGACTCCGATGTCTGGAAATTCTTGGAGAAGGTGAAAGTGAAACGAAACGCCGAGTTAAGCGCGATGTATCCAGGCGCAGTGGCAAATATCGTTCGTGTCGATCTTGCCGATGGCCGGCGATTGACTAAACGCGTCGATTATCCCCTGGGTCACGCGCAGAACCCGCTGAAAGATCCCCAGGTAGAAGGAAAGTTCTTTGCACTGGTTTCACCGGCGATTGGTGAAAAACGCGCACGTAGCATTGTCGATCTTGTGTGGAAGCTCGAGGAAGCGATAAACGTCGACGAACTGATGCAGGCGCTGGAAATGCCGAAGGCAGGGCCGTAAACAGTGAGAGATTCCTCGACTCCGCTCGGAATGACAAGCATTCGCTCGACATGACAAAGAAAACCAAAGCGGCGCGACTTCGTGAATTAATTGCCAAAGGCTGTGTGGCGATGCCGGGAGTACCGAACGCGGCAATGGCGCGGCAAGTGGAGCGAGCTGGCTTTGACGCGGTTTACATCAGCGGCGCTGGGATGGCGAACGCAACTGCGGGCGTGCCGGACATTGGGCTGCTTACTTCCACGGAGGTGGCGCAGTTGGCCGGTTATGTTGCCAACGCGGTGAAAATTCCGGCAATTGTCGATGCAGACACCGGGTTTGGTGGAGCAGAGAATGTCGCGCGCACGATTCGCGAACTTGAGCAGGCTGACCTGGCCGGTTGTCATGTCGAAGATCAAGAATTTCCGAAACGCTGCGGACATCTCACCGGAAAATCGCTTGTCGATCTTGATGAAATGGTTGCGAAAATCAAAGCGGCCGTAAGGGCGCGTCGCGACGATGATTTTTTTATCGTCGCGCGCACAGACGCGCGTGCGGTGGAAAATTTCGATAAAACAGTGAAGCGCGCGAGAGCTTATGTCGAAGCGGGCGCGGACGCTATTTTCCCGGAAGCTTTGCAAAGCGTGGAGGAATTCAAAGCGTTCGCGCGCGAAGTGCAAGCGCCGTTGCTCGCGAACATGACGGAGTTTGGCAAGAGCCCTCTGCTCTCATTTCAAGAGCTGTCCGATTTCGGATACAGAATGGTGATTTTCCCGATGAGCGCGTTTCGCGTCTCGATGAAAGCAAGCGAGGAATTCCTGCGCGATCTGAAAAAACGCGGAACGCAATCGGATTGGCTCGACAAAATGCAGACGCGCAAGGAGCTTTACGAACTGCTCGATTACGATCCGACTGCTGGGACTTGGGGTGGCTATTAAATTGTCGAATCGTTAAATCGCTGAATCGTTTGAACGTTTCCGATTCGCGAGTAAAGAAAGGCACGCATGGCTACTGAAACAAAACCAGATTACAGCCCGGGCCTGGCCGGAGTGATTGCCGGCGAAACGGCAATTTGCTGGGTCGATCCGAATGCCGGGCTGATGTATCGCGGCTACGACATTCATGAAGTCGCGCAGAAGGCAAGCTACGAGGAGGTCGCTTACCTGCTGCTTAACGGCGAGTTGCCCAATGCCAAACAGCTGGCCGAATTCACCCAGCAAATCGCCGCGCAGCGCGAGTTGCCAGCCCCGGTTGTGAAAATGATGCGGCTTCTTCCGCGCTCGACCCATCCCATGGATATGCTGCGCACCGGGGTGTCGATGTTGAGCGCGTTCGACGAGGAATTGAGCGACAACTCACACGCGGCGAACATTCGCAAATCGATCCGGTTGATCGCGCGCGTTTCAACTCTGATCACGGACGGCTGGCGTATTTCGCAAGGCGAGGAGCCATTGCCCGAAAAGCTCGATCTCAAGCAAGCAGGAAACTTTTTTTACAAGTTGACCGGCAACGTTCCACAGGACTGGCAAATCCGCATGCTGGATACGATTTTCATTTTGTATGCAGATCACGAATTCAATGCCTCTACTTTTGCGGCGCGTGTAACCGCCTCGACGCTGGCCGGCATTTACGCTGCCGTCACTTCTGCTTGCGCGACCTTGAAGGGCCCCCTGCACGGTGGCGCGAATGAAGAATCGATGAAGATGCTCGAAGAAATCGGGGCGCCAGATCGGGCAGAAGCCTGGCTGAAGGAAAAGCTCGCTGCCAAAGAGAAGATCATGGGATTTGGTCATCGCGTTTACAAGAAAGGCGATTCGCGGGTGCCCCTGATGCGCGAAATCGGCCGCGATCTCGGCAAACGAACAGGCAAGGAACAGTGGGTGCCGATTTGCGAGAAGCTCGAAGAAGCGATGGAGCGTGAGAAACAGCTTTGCGCGAATGTCGATCTTTACGCCGCGCCGGTATTCTGGATGCTCGGTTTTCCGCCTGCGCTAAACACGCCGATTTTTGCCGCATCGCGCGTTGCGGGCTGGTGTGCGCACGTGACCGAGCAACATGATAACAATCGTTTGATCCGGCCGCGCTCTCTTTATGTGGGGCCAAAGCTGCGCCCGTATCCCAGCTCACTTGCGGGTGGCGCGTAAGATCGACATTGATAGGGCGCGATCTGAGCCTGCTCGCCGTGGCGAGGGCGCGCCGAGTAAGCAACCACGATGAGCGAAGAAATATTGCGCCTTCGGCGATTGGTTTTAGCATCGTCTTCAGAGAAGCCCGATCCACCTTGGCCAAACGCTCGAAGGTGGAACGC
>JBIOVE010000280.1:0-3754 GCA_044867565.1 Candidatus Udaeobacter sp.
TACTGTAGCCGCGGGCGTTGACCGCGGTTCTTCGGCCGGGGTCACCGCCCCCGGCTACAGCATGTCGCGCAAACCAGCGATCGAATCGTTCGTTCACGTAATGCCGCAACGAACGCTTCGCGGAAACGCCCAGCGTTTTCTCCATCAGCGCGCGCAGCGGCTTAAAATCGAGAATGAGATTAGCGAGCGACGGGATCATGCAGCCGAGTCGCCCAAAAAGATCGACGTTGCTGAAAAAGCGTTCGCGCAACGGCAGTCCGTCGCGCTGATAGCGCGCGTACATTAGCTCCGCCTTCAACAAGGCGAGATTTACGTTCGACGGACACTCTGGCGTGCAACCTTTGCAGGAGAGGCAATTGCTCAGCGCGGCGTCGAGCTCCTCCGATTTCAGCGGATCGTGTCCATTCACCCGCAGCTCGAGCGCGGCGCGGATGATGTTCGCACGCCCGCGGGTGGACATGACTTCTTCACCGGTGGCCATGAACGTTGGGCACATGATGCCGGTCTGTTTAAGGCAGCCGCCGCAGCCGTTGCATTGTTCGAGATTGCCGATGAACGAGCGGTCTTTGAATGCAAACGCGAGAACCGGCTGAAACGGAAGATCGAGCGGACGGGTAAAATTTTCGCGCAAATGATTGTCAATCTTGTGCCGCCCGTCCGCGAAAATTTTTCCGGGATTGAAAATGTTTTTCGGATCAAACGCCTTTTTGATTGCGCGCATCACATCGAGCAGTTCATCGCCGAGTTGCTCACGCATATATTCGGTGCGCGCGATGCCGACACCGTGCTCGGCGGAAAGCGAACCCTTGAATTGCCGGACCAGCGCAGAGGTTTGATCGGCGACTTGGCGGAATTTTTTCAAATCGGCCGGGCCATGCAGATCGAGAACGGGACGAACATGGAGCAATCCGCTGGCGGCATGACCATAATAACTCGCCTCCAGTCCGAGCGGTTTCATAATCGATTGCAATCCGCGCACGTAATCCGGCAATTGTGCGGGACGAACGGCCGCGTCTTCAATGAACGCGACCGGCTTTGCCGGCCCGATGCAGCCCGTCAAAAGCGAGAGGCCAGATTTGCGCACCGACCACACCAGATTCATCTGCGCGGGGTCGGTGAGAATTTTTGTGCTCAGCCCAAGCTTTCTCGCTTGCAAGAGCGACAATCGCTCCGCGATATCGTCGTAGAACTCGACGATCAAAATCGATTCGCACGGCTTCGTATCGAGTTCGAGCAAATCGCGCGCCGCCTGAAAATGGAGCTGGCCTTTGGTCTGATCCAGTAACGGGCGATCGATGTGTTCGATGGCAGCCGGTTTAAGATCGAGAAGTTCGACTGTTGCCTGCATCGCTTCTCCCACCGATGCGAAGAAGATGAGTCCAAAACCTTTCGTGCGCGGCAGCGGCGAGACTTTGAGTTCCGCAGAAAATATCGCGGCGAGCGTTCCTTCGCTGCCAGCGAGGATCCTGGTGAGATCGTTCGGTGCGTGCAGGAATCGTTCGATGCCATAGCCGGGCCAGCGCTTTATCAAGCCCGGTGGCCAGCGCTCGGCCATTTCAGCGCTTCGCGCGCGAATGAGATTCTCGATTTTTGCGCGCTCGGCGCCCAGGGTGTTGTGTGCGGGACCGATCTTTTGGACGCGCCCGCCGGCCATCACGATTTCCAGTGAGATCACGTGATCGGCCGTTGTCCCGTAAATTGGGCAACGCGCCCCTGAGGAATTATTGGCGATCATCCCACCCAGCGTGGCGCGCGAGCTGGTTGCGACATCGGGGCCAAAACAAAATCCGTGCGGTTTTAGGAAATCGTTGAGTTGATCCAGTACGACACCGGCGGCGACGCGCACGCTGCGTTTTTCGAGATCGAGGTCAGTAATCTGGCGATTGTAGCGCGAGAAATCGACAATCAATCCTTCGCCGATCGCGTTCCCAACCAAACTCGTTCCAGCCCCTCGTGGAATGACTGAAAGGCCGGTATCGGCAGCAGCATGAATCACCGCGCTCGCTTCCCGCGCGCTTTTCGGAAAAGCCGCTCCGACCGGCTCGATCTGATAAATCGACGCATCCGTCGCGTAAAGCTGCCGCGTGAGGTTATCAAACCGCGCGTCGCAACCGGTTTGTCTGATTTTCCTTTCCTGGGCGGAAGTCATCTCCTGAGAAAACATTAGCGCGTCTATCGCGCCGGGCGAGCGACGAAAGTGACCGATTACCTCAGGCGATCACTTCAACCAATTCGGGCGCTGAAATAATTTCACTTCCTTTCCCACGCCCGCCGGATGGCCTTGAGCGAGATCATAGGAGTGCCAAGCGGGACCTCGAATACGGGGAAGCGTTTACCGCCTCTGGATGCAGGAGCTTCCGACTTGTGCATGGCGCGCCGGATGAAATCGGAAATGACCTTGCCTAAGCGCTTACCTGAAGTTTTAGCAAGCCGTGCGGCCGCTTGGTACGCTTCATCATCAAGCGTTACTGTAATTCTCATCAACTGATAGAGTGATGCAGCGATTCGAGAGTTCAACTCAAGGCCTGGCTCGAAAATTACCAGGGATCCCGGGAAGCTGTCAGCTTCCCCTACAGCAGATCCATCTGCGAGTCGGCTGGCGTGGTCTCGGAAAACCGGACGCCGAGGCCGATAAGGCGGACAGGTTTTCCAGTGCGGGCGAATGCTTCCGCGAGCAGAGACCGGAAATCTTGTAACGTCGGCGCGAGCCCGGCCCGCTCGGCGGTTGTGCGGGTGAAATCGTTGAACTTCAGTTTCACGAAAATCTTCGTGATCTCGCGCGTTGACTCTTTTTGTACGAGATCGGCCATCATTTCCTGAAAAAGGTCTTCCAGTTTCTCTTCGCATTGCTCGACGGTCGTGAGATCGACAGGAAACGTTTCCTCGGTGCTGAGCGATTTCCGTGGGCGATCCGGCTCAACCGGCCGGTCATCGATTCCACGGCAAAGATCGCAAAGTTCGAGACCAAACTTGCCGAAAAGATCGACAAGTTCGGGGCGCGAGAAGCGCTGCAACTCGCCGCAGGTTTTAACGCCGAGTTCTTGAAGTTTTTTCTCCGTCTTCTCGCCGATTCCCCAGATTTTGCGGACCGGCAATTTCTCCATGAAGCCGGGCACCTGTTCCGGCGTGACTTCGAATTGGCCGTTCGGCTTGTTTATTTCGCTTGCGATTTTTGCGATCAGCTTGTTCGGACCGATTCCCGCGGATGACGTTAGCTTCGTTTTGCGAAAAATCGTTCCACGGATCACTTGTGCCAATGGCCCCGGCGCGCCAGGATGGCCAGTAACATCGAGATATGCTTCGTCGAGCGAGAGCGGCTCAATCAACGACGTAAACCGATGCAGGATTCCACGGATGACCGCCGCTTCGCGCCGATAAACATCGAAGCGCGTCGGCAACACGATCAGATTCGGGCAACGTTGCAACGCCATGAAAGTCGGCATGGCCGAACGCACACCGAACTTGCGCGCTTCGTAATTGCACGTCGTCAAAACGCCGCGCCGGTCGCGAGCGCCGCCCACGCCTACCGGTTTGCCGCGCAAGGAAGGACGGTCGCGGACCTCGATCGCCGCATAAAAGCAGTCCATGTCCAGATGGATGATGGCGCGCAGCTTTGCATCTTTTTCCACCGAGCAAATGTAGCCTCAATCGTCGGGCTATCATCTTTGACCGGCGACGAGCGATTGCGCTTTGACAGAAGGTAAGTCATCACAAAGGTGATCGTATGGCATCACCTGCGACACGTGTTTTCATG
>JBIOVE010000281.1:0-10876 GCA_044867565.1 Candidatus Udaeobacter sp.
TGCATCTTGCCTGCACGGTTGGACTGGAAAAGAAGCAGCTTCCCGTCTTTCGAGAGTTGAGGATAAGAATCGATGACGTTCGTCAAACGTTTTATCACTCCGGGAGCCTGTGAAGTGGCCACGAGAGATGTCGCCAGCGATAACAATGTTACAAGGATCGCCACTTTCATACCTCAGCAAAATCACTTTCTGCCATCTCCACCACAGACGCTTTTCATTCCAAAAAGAAATTGTCACGCACTAAAGGTCTCTATACGAAGCAGATACTATAACGCCGCTAGCGGTCGCCAATAGGACATAAAACAGACAATTCGAGCCACTCAGCGAGCTTCTTGGCTCATGGTGGACCGTTTCTGGAAACTTGTCAGCGAATTAGGCGAGATCATCGAATGTCTGTAAAACGAGGCAAACCCGAAATGAGAAGGGCTCTCAATGGTCATCATTCGAATTATTTCCGCCAAACGAATTGACTACCGCCGTCATCCTCGTCATTGTCCGCTCTCCATGAAATCGAATGAGAAGGCGCCGGTGATTATCGCGACAATACTCTGCGCTTTTTGGCCGTTGGCGGTGTTGAGTCAGAACGGGCCGCCTCTCCAGCTCGATGTGCGATTACACGTAAAGAGAAATCATGGACTCGGTGGGTCCTTTGAACGGCAGCTTGAAGGCGGGGAGGCCACCGTGTCTGGGCGCGTCCACAATCTCCCCGGGGGCGAGACTGCCCTCGTGATGCTCCAGTTCGACTATCGCACCACAGCTGACATCGCTCTGGACGAACTCGTCAGCCAAATCGTCATCTCAATCGAGGAAGCGGACGGCAGCGAATTTTCCACTGTCACGATTGATCCCAACACAATCCACCTCAATCCCAACCGCGTGCCACTCCATTATTTTGCCACTCTCTATACTCCCAATACCGCTCACGGTCGAAACAGAAGCGGCTACATTGTGCGAGTCCAGGTTTCCGGGAACTACGAATAGAGTCGCGACCCTAACGGGATTCGAACCCGTGTTACCGCCGTGAAAGGGCGGTGTCCTGGGCCTCTAGACGATAGGGTCGTAAAAGCGCGGGCAATATCGAATTCCTGCTCTTGGACGCAAGGCAAATTGCCAGCTAAATTCCTTTCTTAATTCTTACTCTTTCTCCTGCTCCGAATGAAGCCCGGCAATCAATGCCGCGGCACGCGCGGTCGCGCCGCGGTGCTGGCCCAACACCTCACGCGCGTTCTGGACGAGCCGTTGGCGGGCTTCATTATCGCAGAGGAGGCTGTCGATTGCCCATTCAAGTGAACCGACGTCGTGGAGCTGAATCGCGCCATCCTTTGAGACAAGTGTTTTCGCAAGCGTGGCGAAGTTCTCCATGTGCGGTCCAAATATTACCGGTTTGCCGGCTATGATGGGCTCAACCGGATTTTGTCCGCCGTGCGCAGTGAGGCTCTTCCCGATAAACACAACGGTAGCGATACCGTACCAGCGTTGAAGCTCGCCCGTTCTATCAAGAAGGACGCATTCTGACTTCGCTTCGCCGTAATTCGTGGCTTCGCTTGCCAGGCGCACGTGAAGTGATAGAGCTTCGAGTTGCGCCCGGATTGCTCCAATGCGTTCCACATGGCGTGGCGCAATGAACAAGCACAACGACGGAAATTTCTGACGCAAGTTCAGAAAAGCGTTGGCGAGAATCTCTTCTTCGCCGCGATGAGTGCTGCCACCAAAGAGCACGAGGCGCTCTGGGTTTAAAGCAGGGGAAACGTCCCGCGCGGACGTGGATACAAGATCGCTGGTTTCTTGTGCATCCGTATTCTGATCAAAACCCGCTGGATCGTATTTGATGCTGCCAGTGTGCTTCATCCGGCTGCGTTGCACGCCGAGCGCCGCCCACCGATCGACATCCTCCGGTTCTTGCACGCAAACCAGATCGAGAAGTCGGAACGTCGGTGCGACAAAAAAACGAAACTGGTGAAATCTTCGCTCAGATCGTGGTGATAACCGCGCATTAACCAGCACAAGCGGAACGCGACGCGCATGCGCTTCGGCGACAAGATTAGGCCAAATCTCAGCTTCCACCAAAACAATCTTCGCCGGCCGAATGACGGAAAATGCGCGACGCATGACGGGCCAGAAATCGAGCGGCGTGTACATGACCTCGATCCAAGGCGGAGCGTTTTTTTTCGCCAAGGCGAATCCGGTTGTGGTTGTCGCAGTCAACACACAATGCACGCTCGGTTCGAGCGTTCGCAGCTGCCAGGCCAGCTTGAGGGCAATCATGACTTCGCCCACGCTCACTGCGTGCAGCCATGTCGAGCCATTCCCGCGACTGCGGGACAAGCGCGCGCGCAGGTCGCGGTCGTAGATTCCTAAACGTTGTCCAAATTTTTTACGATAACCGCCGCGGCGAACCATTTTCGTCAAGTAGCCCGGCAAGAAGAACAGGAGCCCGATCGGCCAAAGCAAATTGTAGATGAAACGAATCACCGTTGGATTGTGGAGTGCCCGCCGCGGCGGGTAAACTTCTTGCCGGCGGCGGAAAGGAAGAGGACCTCAGTGGCGCCGTACGTTTTCTGACGGCCCACATGCCACAGCTTCATTTCAGGAAGAGCTTCGCCCGGTCGCATTTCCAAAACGAAGATGCCGCCAGGCTCCAGTAATTGCGGCAATCTCTCGTTCGCGAGCAGCTTTTCGGTGAAGCGTTCGCCAGATTTTGTTTTTTCATAGGGCGGATCGGCAAAGATGATTTTGAATTTTTCAGTCCCAGAAGAGCTCCGGAGGAAATCGAAAACGTCCTGCTGGCGGATGCGTGCCCCGACTTTTGCCTTGGCGAGATTTTTCTCAATAACCGCAATCGATTGTCGATCTTCCTCCACAAAGAGAACAGAAGACGCGCCGCGACTGAGCGCTTCAATTCCAAGCGCGCCGCTCCCCGCGAAAAGATCGAGAATTTTCTCGCCGGTGATCGCGTCGCCTAAACTGGAAAAGATCGCGGCTTTAACGCGGTCCATTGTCGGTCGAACACCGCTCTTCGGCACTGCCAGGCGGATGCCGCCGGCGCTGCCGGCGATCACTCTCATGGCGACGGAACTGGCGTTGCGGCAGGTTGGGACGGCGCTTCTTCTGGCGCAGCAGAAGGCGAAGGCGCGACGGGTATTACTGCTTCGGCTCGTTTCTTTTTCTTCTTCGGCCGCTCTTTCTTTCCACCGCCGAACAGGCTGCTGATCACATCCCCAATCTCGCGTCCGACGAGCCTGTCCATCAAATTGGTGCTAGGTCGATCAACGCTGCCGCCAACCTGAAAATCGAGGGCAAAGTAGCCCGGCTCGCTAGTCGGTTGAAAATTCCGGCGAATCGCTTTGAAAAGTTGGCCGCGAATTTTTTCGTTGATCGCCAGTTGAGACTCGAGTTTCAGTTTCCCGTCAAACGTAACCGTCCCGGTTCCCGAGAGGTGAATATTGGGCGAGCGCAAGATCAACTCGTCGATTGTGATCAAGCCGGGGTTGACGTGATATTTTACCAGAGCCTGCTCGAGATGAAGCTCTCTCAACTCTTCAATCTGGAGAATCTGCCCAAGCAATACAAGAAGGCTATATTGCTGCACTCGCCCGTCGCGAAGGAAAATCTCGCCCTTCCCAATCAGTGCCTCCGGGTCGGCAGTTTTCCCAGAGAGTTGAAAACTTCCATCCAGTTTGCCCTGCACCATTCCTTTCGGACCGCCTGCGTTCGCGACAATCTGATCCGCCAGCACATTGCTAAACGTCACCCTCGTAGTGAAGGGAGAATCCTCCGCTTCGGGTTGCATCGCGAAATAACCGTTGATTTCGCCGCTACCGGCATGGGCGGATATTTTTGAAAGCTCCAGCACATCAGGCTCGTAGCGGAGTGGGGATTGCAATTGCTCGAGAAAAAAGCGGTCCCGGAACGAAATTTTCGCGACTTTCGCGTTGCCTCGAAGGGCAAGAGCGCGGCGCAGGTTGGAACGAAAATCCACGCCTGCAAAGCTCGCGAGCATTGCACCAGTGTGATCGAGAAAAGTAAAATTGCCGTTTTTGATGTTAACCCGTTGAACTTCCGGAGCCACCGCCAGCATGGATCGTCGCTTCGGGAATTCATCCACCGTCAGTCGAGGCGGCGACGCAGGACGATCTCGCGCAGCGGTGACGGCAGGAGGCGCCTCCGGCCGATGGGGTTCGCTTTCCGTTCGCGACTCGGAGATATTAGGAACCTGGTTTGCTGAAACAGCTGGCGCCTTTTCTTCTCGCGCACTGGGCAATCTCCATTTTCCCTCGGCATCTTGGGCCCAAACTACGTTTGGATTGACGAGCGAAACTTCCTTGATCACGAGCCGTCGGGAAAAGAGCGAAAGGAAACGAACGCGCAGACGAAATGTTCTCGCTTCAAGGAAATGACTCGGACTTACAGCGGAGGTTTGCGCAATTGTAATGCCGCTCAATTCGAGTCCACCCCACGGGGTCACGCTCATACTGCGAATCTCCAACGCAGTGCCGAGTCGTTGACTCAATTCGTGCTGTATCTTCGCTTGTGTCCCTTGCGATTGCACATACAGGTTGACGCCGATCAAGGCAATCGCGACAAGCGCAATCACCGCCCCTAAAGCAATCAATACAATTCGCCACAGTTTTCCCACCCGGAGACGTTACGCAGCCCGAGTTTGAAGAAAAGGTCAAAGCCCCCCTACCTTGTCGTGTGAATAAGACAGTCGTCATTCTTAACCCGGCCGCAGGTAACGAACAGGCGAAGCGGTGGCAGGAAACTGTCGAATCCATCGTGCGCGACTGTCCCGTGCGCATTACATCGAGTCCGGGCGAAGCTGAAGCGCTGGCCCGTCACGCTGTCGAGGAGGGATCTGAAAAAATCGTTGCAGCCGGCGGCGATGGAACAGTCAACGAGGTCGTGAACGGGATTGTCGGAAGCAACGCTGGACTAGGACTGCTCCCAATCGGCACAGTGAACGTTTTCGCAATGGAGCTTGGCCTGCCGTCACACAATCTCGAGCTCTGCTGGGACATTATTCAGAGCAATAACATCCGTTTGGTTGATCTCCCGAGCGCAAACGAGAAATACTTCGTCCAACTCGCCGGGGTGGGGCTCGACGCCCAGGTTGTCAAGGAAACCAGTCTCGCTTTCAAACGCAGTTTCGGTCCGCTCAGCTATCTCATTTCTGCTGCGCAGATTGCGGCGCGGCAGCCGCCGAAGCTTTTTATTGAATCGGAGAATGCCCCTGTTGAGGAGGGTTCATTTGTTCTCATCGGAAATGGACGGCTTTACGGAGGCCCCTTTCCATTTTTCAAACACGCGCTCATCGATGATGGCCTGTTTGATGTGGTCGTCTTCAAACGGCTCGGATATCTTGAAATCATCAAGTATCTGCAGGATGTCGTATTCAGCTCGGACATTCGTGTTCCCGAGATTGAATATTTTCAGACCCGACACCTGCGCATAACGAGCCAACAGGATGTGCCTGTGGAACTGGATGGCGAATTGGCCGGCAACTGTCCGGTTGACTTTCAAATCCAGAAAAAAGCGCTTCGTGTTTTGGCGCCTCTCCCCTCGTCGTAATCGAGCGCGCTACAACAACTAGTCTTTCGGCCAAATCGGCGTGATGTTCCGCGCGATGGTTCGCGGCAATCGTTGGATTCACGAGAAAGCAGCCTTATCGCTCAATCCGCCGCAGGTCGAAACCACTCTCGTTGAACTTGCCGAAAAGTGGCCGACAACCGCGCCGCGCCTCGTCGATATTGTCGAACAATTTCCGTTGGGCGAACCCGCCCTGCTTCATCTTCTGGCCGTCTCTAGCATTTGCGCAACGCGATTGGTGCGCAATCCCGAAACGCTTCTTTGGCTTTATCAACCGGAAGTATGTCTTGCGCCTCGCGGCTACCCGGAAATGCTCGACGAGCTCCACGCTCTGGTCGGAGAGTCCTCTTCGGCGCACGCGTTCGCAGCGCTTCGTTTCTGGAAAGGCCGTGAGATGACGCGCGTCGCTGCTCGCGAACTTGCAAACGTAGCGCCGCTTGAGGAGACGACTGCAGAGCTTTCGCAGATCGCGGAAATTTGCATCCGCCGCGTGTTCGAACATTGGAATGCGGAATTGCGGAAACGCTACGGCTCTCCGAACGCCGAATTTGCCATTCTCGCGCTGGGGAAACTTGGAGGCGGCGAGCTGAATCACAGCTCGGATGTCGATCTTCTTTTTCTCTACAGTGACGAGGGTCAGATCGCCCCACAGTTTTCCTACCACGAATTCTTCAACCGTCTGGGAAAGAAAATTCTCGAAACATTTTCAACCCCGCATCCGGCAGGCTCGCTTTTTCGTGTCGATTTACGCCTTCGGCCGGAAGGTTCGGCTGGACCACTCGCGCGATCGCTCGAGAGCATGGAAAATTATTACGCCGGCTTCGGCGAAACCTGGGAGCGCCTCGCCCTGATCAAGGCGCGCGGAATCGGCGGCAGCCGCGAGCTGGCCTACGAATTCCTGAGGCAACATCAGCCTTTTATTTATCCGAAGAGTCCGACGCCCGATTTGCTCGACGAGATCGCCAATATCAAGCGACGCATCGAACGCGACGTGGTCGGACACGACCAGCTAGAGCGTGACGTTAAACTCGGCCGCGGCGGCATTCGCGAAATCGAGTTCGTCGTGCAAGCGCTTCAGCTCATCCACGGCGCGCACCATGCTTTCCTGCAGGAACCGAGCATGCTCAAAGCGCTCCGCGGCCTTAGTCAATTGGATCTTCTTCCGCGTGATGAAGTGCTGACGCTCGATAAGGCATATCGGTTTCTCCGGCGTGTCGAGCACCGTTTGCAAATCGAAGCGGAGCAGCAGACGCACACTGTCCCGCGGGACCCGGAAGCTCTGCGGCGACTCGCACTCAGCCTTCGTTTTTCATCCGGTGAACGATTCACCGCGGCATTACAAGAAAAGATGCACGGTGTGCGCTCGATTTTTGAGCGAGTTATTTCCAAAACGCATGCGGAACCCGCCAGTCCGCCTACGGCGAGCGATCTGGAAATTTTCAGCGACCAAAAACGAGCCGGCAAAGTCCTTGCGGATCTCGCGCAAGGGCAGGGGAGTTTCCATATTGCGCCGCGCACGCGGCAAATATTTCGCAAGCTACGTCCGGTTTTACTCGAATGGCTCACAAAAACCGCAGATCCAGATGCAACTCTCAATCAATTCATTCGCTTCGTTGAAGCCTATGGCTTGCGCAGTTTGCTATTCGAGTTGCTGGTTACCAATCCGAAGCTGCTCGAATTGCTCGTCAAAACCTTTGATGCCAGCCGGTTTGCCGGTGATTTGCTGATTCGGCATCCTCAATTACTTGAGGAGATCACACGAGATCCGGCGTTTTATGAACCTCGATCGACTGACGAAAATTTACGGCGCCTCGATTCACTAGGCGCGAATGCGGGCAATCTTGATCCGGTGCGCGCATACCGGCACCGGCAATTGCTGCGAATCGTCTTGCGGGATGCGCTTGGTCTGACGAATCCTATGGCAGTCTTTAACGAACTTTCCGATTTGGCGGAAGCCTGCCTGCTCTTTACGACCAGGCTTCTCGAAGGCGAACAGATGACAATCATCGCTTTGGGAAAATTTGGCGGACGCGAGATCGGTTATGGCGCGGATTTGGATGTTTTATTCGTTGGCGACCATGTTCGCTCCGCGCAAAATCTGGTCGTTGCCATGGCACAGCCCACTGCTGAAGGAA
The DNA here is from genome assembly GCA_044867565.1 of Candidatus Udaeobacter sp. Classification (GTDB taxonomy): domain Bacteria; phylum Verrucomicrobiota; class Verrucomicrobiia; order Chthoniobacterales; family UBA10450; genus Udaeobacter. The sequence goes on from JBIOVE010000281.1 coordinate 7,722, forward strand.
ATGTATGGGTCCTTGATGCGAGGCTGCGCCCTGAGGGAGAAAAAGGCCCGCTCGTTTGCTCCCTCGAGACTTATCAATCTTATTACGCCGGCCGCGCTCAGCCTTGGGAATTACAGGCGCTGACCAGGACACGAGCTATTACGGGGCCGCTGCAAAGCGAGTTCATCGAAATGGCAAAACGCGTCTGGGGTGACGCCGGTCAACATGCCGATCTTCCCGTTAGGATCGACAACATGCTCGAGCGCATTCGGCGCGAGCGCGGAAGCGGGTCGGATTTTCTCGATTTCAAAACGGGGACCGGTGGAATTATCGAAGGGGAATTTTTGGTTCAAGCGCTGCAAATGCGAGAAAATATCTGGGAGCCGAATTGGGGGCGCGCGGTCGATCTCTTGCACGAGAGTGGGCGCCTTACTGATTCCGAGGTTGCCAATCTCAAAGATGCTTACTCATTCCTGCGCCAATGCGAATCTGTCCTGCGGCGGTACGACAACAAAAGCGTCTCAATATTTTCAAGCGATCCGGACGAGCAACGAAAGCTGACCATTCGGCTTGGCTATCAAGGTGTTGACACTTTTCGGGAAAGATATGCCGGTGCGCGCGAGGCCATTCACGCGCTCTACAATAGATACGTTAAGGATGCGTCTGATTAGATCGCTTTAAATAAAACTGTATCGCTGTAGCCACGGCCCTGTGGGCCGTCTCCGTGGGTCGAAAGGCGGTGTCGGGGCGGACCGGCCGCAGGCCGGTGGCTACAACATTTATGAAATCGCTCTAGCTCGATTTATCGGTTGAAGACGAACCGGCCGATTGCCTGCAATACCAGGACGGTCACGATCAATCCCGCGCAAACAATGACAAACAGCAGGCTGAGAACTGCGATCACAAATATCCAATCGCCTCTTCTCGACCGCATAGGCGCGGCAGAGTAACGCTGGAGCAGTTTGTAGTTGCGCACGTTTGACTTGAACCAGAACGAAAATGCATCGCCCAGACCCGGAACGATCCCGACCAGCTCGTTGATCAGGATATTCATTGCCATGCGCGTTAGCAGAATTTTCGGAAGGCCACATCGTGCTGCATGAACAAGTGCCACCGCCGAGACTATTGCGGAGGCAACGTCGCCGATTCCGGGAAGCAGACCAATAATCGGATCGAGGCCGAAGCGGCGTCTCGTTCCGGGAAAGCGCAGGAACTCATCCATGATGAGCGCAAGCCATCGGAAAAACGGTTCTAGCGAGGCACTCGTCCGGCCGCTGCCGGATTGATCTTCGGGAGGGAGAACTTCCCACTCCAGGATCTTCGATTGCCGATCTTCGATTTTCGATTGCATGCTATTCCCTCGATTTTCTCAATCGAAAATCGCCAATCGAAATTCGAAAATAATTAACCCGGAATTCCCTTGAGCATTTCGGTGTTCGTCGGGAATTTCTTTACGAACATCAAAAGACGCTGGATCGCTTCCTCCGGTTTGTGACCGGCGAGGCCACGGCGAATAAGATTAATTTTCTCGAGCTCCCACGGTTGCAGCAGCAATTCTTCGCGCCGCGTGCCAGAGAGGAAAATATCGATGGCCGGATAAATCCGCTGGTCGCTGATTTTGCGGTCGAGCACCATTTCCATGTTTCCGGTGCCTTTGAATTCCTGAAAGATCAGTTCGTCCATGCGACTGCCGGTTTCGATCAAAGCAGTGGCGACAATGGTAAGCGAGCCGGCCTCTTCGGTGTTACGAGCAGCAGCAAAAATCTTCCTTGGAATTTCCATGGCGCGCGCATCGATACCGCCACTCATGGTGCGACCTCCGCCGGCCATCGCATTATTAAATGCGCGAGCCGTGCGCGTGATCGAGTCAAGCAAGATGAACACATGTTTGCCTGCCTCGACGAGTCGCTTCGCACGCTCGATGGCGAGCTGCGCGATGCGTGTATGACTTTTGATGTCGGCGTCGTTGGAACTAGCCATCAGTTCCGCTGTCGGATGCGAACGACGGAAATCGGTAACCTCTTCCGGGCGTTCATCGACAAGGAGAATGATCACCTTCATCTCCGGATGATTCTTTGTGACCGCCTCAGCAATGTGATGCAAGAGTGTCGTCTTGCCAGTGCGCGGTGGCGCGACAATCAAACCGCGCTGGCCCATGCCGAGCGGCGTCATCAAATCCATGATTCGCGTCGTGTAACGGTCCGGCGCCGTTTCGAGCTTGATCCGCTTGTTCGGGTTAATTGTCGTTAATTCCTCAAATGGGCTGAGACCTTGATATTTCGGCGGCTCCTCGCCGTTGATCGTAAGTAGCTTGACCAACTGTGGGCCGCGGCTGCCGCGGCGTGTTTCGCCGTAAATCCACATGCCGTCGCGCAAAGCAAAGCGGCGGACGATCTCCGGTGTGACAAATATATCCTGCGGCGTCTGCACAAAATTGCGCTTTGGATCGCGCAAAAACCCAAACCCCTTGCCTGAAATTTCAATGATGCCTTCGCCGAATTCCGGCCCAACCTGAACTTGCTCGCCGTTTTCGACCGCTCCCTCGGCTCCTTCGCGTCCGCCTGAGGCGGATCGATCCAACGTCTCGATGCCGGCATCCGTGCTGGCAGGATCCACCATCACCGACGAAGAATTTGGCGACTCACCGGAATTATCCCGCCCAAACCGATCGCCCCGATCCCGATAACGTCTTCGTGGATAACGGCGGCGCGGACGATGGTGGCGTTGTTCCGTTGAAGCGGATTCAGTTTCCAGCGGCGCGGGCTGGTTTTCGTTTTCTTCGTTCATAAGATAAATGGAATTCTTCGCTGCGGCGGACGCCGCCCTAACAAGTTTCCTGCGGCAATACTTTTTCAGGCCGGCAACCTGGCCAGCAATTCGTCGGGAATTTCTAGATTTGAATAGACGTTTTGCACGTCGTCGTCGTCTTCGAGGGCGTCACACAAGCGCAGAACCTGACGCGCCACGGTCTCGTCGGCAACCGGAACAGTCGTATCGGGAATGAATGTAAACTTTTGCCCATCGGTAGTCACGCCCGCATTTCTGAGCGCCTCAGCTACGGCGTATAGCTGATCGTGGGAAGTGGTAATAACATACTCATCTTCCTCGGTTGTCAACTCCTCGGCTCCAGCCTCTAAAGCGAGTTCCAGAAGCCGGTCCTCGTGAACGCTCGACAG
>JBIOVE010000282.1:0-4655 GCA_044867565.1 Candidatus Udaeobacter sp.
CGAGCTATGGAAACTCGCGAGCCTCCAGTTTCTCGCCTACGTGTCGCACGAAGTTTTCGTCATTTGGGCGCTCTACGCGCTTTATCGCTTCGCCTGGAATCAAACTACAATCGGCATTTCACTTGCGCTGGTTGGCGTGTTCGCGGCCGCGATTTCCGGCGGACTCACCGGACGGATCGTCGCGTGGTTGGGGGAACGGCGCACACTTTATATCGGACAATTTTTCGGCGCAGTCGGAATGGTCATTGCTGGTCTTGCCAGAACCGGCGGGCTTTACATGGCTTCAATTCCGGTGATCTCGATATGGAACATTTCCTTCCCGGCAGCGCAAGGAATGATGACGCACCGTGTGAGTGAGAGCGAACAGGGCGAATTGCAAGGAGCAATCCAAAGCCTGCGCTCGATCGCATTCGTCATTGGGCCGTTCTTATTTTCGGGAATATTTGCCTGGTTCATCAACCCGAAACATTCGCTTTATCTCCCCGGCGCGCCCTATTATCTGGCAGCTGCGTTACTGTTCACAGCGATGCTGTTGGCGACGCGGGTTGAACAACCGCAGTTTGACCAAACCAGCCAGACGCCAGTTGGGGCCGATGAGTCTGTGGTGCCAGACCGCATTGGATCCGGTGTTGGGCAGGTCGCAGACCAAAAAGAAAACATTTGAGCGTTCGCGATGCCTAGCCGATTAAAAGCGCGGATGAAACGAACGGCGCAACGGAATTTCGCGCGATCTGTGACCGTTGCGATCACCATTTTTTCGTGGCTGGCAATTTCGAATCATTGCGCGTTTGGCGCGATTGCAGATCGAGACCGCGAAACCCAAAGCGTTTGTCCGTTTCATTCTGAGCCGGTAAAGCCTCAGCCGCCATCATCCGGGACCCAATGCTGCAAGATCTTACGCGCAGTTGTTCCTGTGGTAACCAAAAGCTGGGCGCGCGACGACGCAAAATTTTCCGGCGTCGATCTTCGCTTCGATGAATTCGCGCTCGTTGCGCATTCGCATACTACGCCGGCGCCGTTGTTCCTCGATACAGGACCGCCCAAAGCGCGGACATTCGCTGAATTGATCTTGCAGCGGAGCCTTCTCGCTCACGCTCCACCGATTTCGATTTAGGTGTAGAGGCGGCTGTGTCAGCCGCAATCGTTTACAATGCGGGCGGCACGCCCGCTACTACACCAAGCCCTGGTTCGCAAGCGAGACGCATGCGCCGCATCCGGCAGCCGAAGCGTCCGCCTTACAACAACTAATCAATTTCGACATCGACATGAAAAAACAGATTTTAATTTTGATCGCTTCGACAACAGTCGCGGCCACAACAGCTTTTTCGCAAGCGACTCGCCAAAGTGATCACGAGCGCGATTACGATTATGTGCACAAGCACGAGAAAAGGCAGAAATATACCTGCCCGATGCATCCGGAAGTTGTGACGGATCATGCAGGCAATTGCCCGAAATGCGGAATGAAACTTGTGCCGATGAAGGAGAAAGAACGTCTAACATCGAACGAATCCGAAACGCAGACCGCGAATCATTCGTCACATTCGGCACAGCCGGCGCATCACGATATATCGGCTCATCCACCTCATGAAATGCAGATGTCGATGCAATCCTCGGTGAACATTGCCGAGCCGATGAGCCGGGAAGGTTCTGGAACATCGTGGCTTCCAGATTCCACGCCGATGTATGGGAAAATGTTCATGTTCGGCGACGACATGCTGATGTTACATGGCGCAATCTTCCCGCGCTACACCAACGTGAGCACGCGGCGCGGCGACGACCGGATCGATGCTCCCAACTGGATTATGGGAATGTACTCCCATCCGTTCGGCGACAGCGCGCAAATCGGTGGGCGCTTAATGATGAGTCTTGATCCGCTGACTGAAGGCGGTCGCGGTTATCCGCTTCTTTTTCAGACCGGTGAATCGTGGCGCGGCCAGCCGCTTCATGATCGGCAACATCCGCACGATTTGTTTGACGAAATGTCCATCAGTTATTCCCAGAAGTTTGATTCCGACTTTAGCGCGTACTTGTATTTTGGTTATCCGGGCGAGCCAGCGCTCGGGCCGCCCACGTTCATGCATCGGCTTTCGGCAATGGATGATCCGGACGCGCCGCTCGGTCATCACTGGCAGGACTCAACGCACGTCACGTTTGGCGTTGCTACTGCCGGTCTGGTTTGGCAGAACGTGAAGGTTGAGGGCAGTATCTTCACTGGCCGCGAACCGGATGAAGACCGTTACGATTTCGATCAGCCGCGATTCGATTCATACAGCGGCCGCATTTCCTGGAACCCGAGACAAAATCTGGCTCTGCAATTTTCGCACGGCTACATCAAAAGCCCTGAAGCGCTTGAGCCGGGCCTGAAACGGCATCGCACCACCGCGTCCGTCATTTATAACCTCCCGCTTGGAAACGATCGCAACTGGTCGAACAGCTTTGTCTGGGGCCAGAACCACGATACCGGCGAAGGAAAAACGCAGTCGTTCCTGCTTGAGTCAAACTATCAGCGCGGCCGCGACACCGTTTATGCACGCTGGGAACGCGTGGAAAAATCCGGCCACGAGCTGGTTCTCGATCCACTGGATGAATCACGCATCTTTCCAGTGAGCGGTTACACGATCGGATATGTCCGCGATTTGTCACATGGCAGCGGCATCGATATCGGACTCGGCACGCAATTTACCATCAACGATCGCCCGGATGGTCTCGACCGCTACTACGGAGATGATCTTGGTTACGCCTTCCAATTTTTCCTTCGCCTCCGGCCCTCGCTGCATAGTCATGGGCACGAGCACGCTGGGCACGCCGGAATGGAGAAATGAATGCAGGTGAAAACAACAAGCGACGGCTAGGAAGCCACCACTCCTCGATGCCTTGTCATCGCTCGTGACTGTGTGAATCTTCTCTCCCGCCATGCCGCGATTGCAACGACAGGATTACCAGGACATCGAGCGCGTTATTGAGTTCGATTTTGTCCGCGCGACGGAAGCCGCAGCACTGAACTCATTGCGCTGGCTTGGGCGGGGCGACAAGGAAGCGGCCGACGCCGCCGCCTGCGATGCGATGCGCGGCATGTTCGATCTCATGAACATCTGCGGCGAGGTTGTGATCGGAGAGGGGATCAAGGACGAGGCGCCCGGCATCTTCAAAGGCGAGCAGCTTGGCACATGGATTCCCGGTTCGCCGCCGTTCGACATCGCCATCGATCCAATCGACGGAACGACGAACATTTCCAAAGGCGCGCCGAATTCCATCAGTTGCATCGCAGCGGCGAGTCCCGAGGAAGGCGTCAAAGTGGCGTTGCGGGATGTCCCTTCGTTTTACATGGCGAAGCTGTCGTACGGACCGCGCGTGATTCAATACATGCAAAAACGCGGAGATACGTTGCAGCTCGAGGCGCCCATCGCCGAGACGCTCGCCATCGTCGCGCGTGCGCTGGAGAAACGAGTGCAGGACGTGACCGTAATGATGCTGGATCGCCCGCGGCACAAGGAGATCGTCGATGAAATTCGGCAGGCCGGCGCTTCGTTGCGCATGATCGGCGATGGCGACATCGCTGCGGCAATGGCGCCGTCGATTCCTGAAAGCAATATCGATCTTTATATGGGCATTGGCGGTTCGCCGGAGGCGGTGCTGGCGGCGGCTGGGATTAAATGTCTGGGCGGTGAGATGCAATGCAAAATGTGGCCGCGCGATGAGAAAGAACGGAAGAAATTAATCGGCGATGGCTACAAAAAAGATTTGGATTGCGTTTTCCTGGCTGACGATCTGGCCAACGGAGAAAACATTATTTTTTGTGCGACCGGAATCAGCGACAGTGCCCTGCTGCGCGGCGTAAAAGGGCAAGGCGCGAAGGCCACGACGCATTCCATTTTGATGCGTGCTAAAAGCAAGACCGTGCGCTTCATTCGAGCGACCCACGATTTGAAGACAAAGACGCTCCGGCTCCGCTCCGATAGACGGGAGCACTTGATCTAGCGAAGGGTTCTTGCGGTTCAGGGATTGGCCCCGAACACTTTGCTCGACAGCGCGTCTTTCATTTGCTCAAATCACAAAAGAACCCCGCCGTACACGCTTATGAGACAAATACCCAAAACTGAATTGTCGCCGGACAACGGCTGCATTATCGACATGAAATGGAAACTTGGTCCGTTGAGCTATCACGCTTCCGCTGCCGGGAAAGAGCAGGTGCCGCTCGTAACAGAGGTTATCCGGTTGCCGGAGCTGGTGCTTTATGATCACCCTGGATTTAAGGGCGCCTTTGCGCGCACCAACCTGAGTTTTCATTACGTCGGCGATTACTGGAACGACCGGATCAGTTGTCTCATCGTTGTGAGCGGTGTCTGGCGCTTTTATCGCGACGACTATTACAAGGGTGATTACTGGGACCTGGGCCCCGGCTTTTACGAAAGCTTCTTCAGCGAAAAAGGCCCGGACGACGTCGTCAGCTCGTTTCAAGCGATCGCGCTGACGTAAACTCGCACGACGCTAATTTGTCTGGGTAGCGCACGCGTCCCGCGTGCTGGCGACGGTGTTCCGCCGTCGCGAACTTTTCTCCAACGTATTTCCTAGACGAAGATTAACGCGCTGTTCATGCAGCGCTGCCTTAGGAAAAGACCGTTTCGGCGAAGACGCCAAAACCAGCACGCGAGACG
>JBIOVE010000283.1:0-9662 GCA_044867565.1 Candidatus Udaeobacter sp.
CACCGGCGCCTGCGCTGAGAACAAGCGGGAGAACACCGAAAATGAAGGCAAAAGAAGTCATCAAGATCGGGCGCAGTCGGAGGCGGGCAGCTTCGACTGCGGCGGTGAAGCGGTCCTTGGCGTCGCGATCCTGGATTTGTTTTGCGAACTCGACAATCAGGATGGCGTTCTTGCAGGCGAGCCCGACCAGCACGACAAATCCGATCTGAGTGAAGATGTTGTTCTCCATCGAGCGTAGCCAGACACCGTAGATCGAGCTGAACAGACACATCGGCACGATGAGGATGATGGCGAGGGGCAGCGCCCAGCTTTCGTAAAGCGCCGACAGCAGCAGGAAGACAAACAGGACGCAGAGCGGGAAAATGTAGATCGCGCTGTTGCCGGCGAGCTTTTGCTGCAGCGCTATCTCCGTCCATTCGGTCGTAAAACTTGTGGGCAGAATTTGTTTCGCAAGACGATCAACGGCTGTGAGCGCGTCGCCCGTGCTCGCGCCCGGCGCGGGCTGACCGCTGAGGTCGGCCGAAGGGAACATGTTGTAACGCGTGATCTTGTCGGCGCCGCTGACTTCCCGCACGGTTGAGACGGAGCCGAGCGGGACTATCCCGCCGGAAGCGTTGCGCGTTTTGAGCAGGCGAATGTCTTCGGGCCGCAACCGGAATTGCGAATCGGCCTGCGCCGTCACGCGATAGGTGCGGCCAAAGAGGGTGAGGTCGTTCACGTAGGTTGAACCGAGATAGGTTTGGAGCGTGCCGAAGATATTACTGAGCGGCACGTTCATGCTCTTCGCTTTGACGCGATCCACTTCCAGCCAGAGTTGCGGCACGTTGGCGCGGAATGTCGTCAAATTGTTCGTGATCCCAGGCGTTTGATTTGCCTTTACCATCATCGCGAACGCCTGCGTTTGCAGTTCTTCGAGGCCGGCGTTGCCGCGATCCTGAATGAAAAGTTTATAGCCACCGGCGTTGCCAATGCCGGCCACAGGCGGCGGCGGAAAAGCAATGACAAGAGCTTCCGGAATCTCGGCGCGAACGCGCGCATTGATCTTCGCCAAAATCGCCGGCATTCCCTGGTCGCGAGTTTTTCGCTCCGAGAATTCCTTGAAAGGCAGGAACACGGCCGCTGTGTTTGGTTGATTGCCGCCGAAGAGATTGAATCCAGCGAATTCGACCGTGTTGAGCACGCCGGGCGTTTCGCGCCCGATCTTCGAAATCTTATCAACGACCGCCTGGGTCCGATCGAGCGACGCCGCATCTGGTAATTGGGCAATAACGACAGCGTAGCCGCGGTCCTGTGTCGGGAGAAAACCGCCGGGCACAACTTTGAAACCGAGACCGGTCAAAGCAAGTAGACCCACATAGACGAGCAGAACGATAACAGCCAGTCGAGTAAGCCGCCCGACGCTGTTGCCGTAGGCGTTCGAGCTGCGGGCGAAGATTTTGTTGAAACCTTTAAAGAACCAGCCGAGCAGGCCATCAATCACGCGCTGGAACGAATCCTTCTTCGCACCGCGCGGCTGGAGCAGCAGGGAAGCGAGCGCAGGTGAAAGCGTAAGGGCGGTAACAGCGGAGATCGCGGTCGAGACCGCAATCGTAAGCGCGAATTGGCGGAAAAATTGGCCGGTGATACCTGCCATGAATGCAGTTGGGATAAAGACCGAGCAAAGCACGATCGCAATCGCAACTAATGCTCCACCGACTTCGTTCATGGCTTTCCGCGCCGCGTCACGCGGGCTGAGACCGGTTTCGATATGGTGCTCGATCGCTTCCACCACCACGATGGCGTCATCGACCACGATGCCGATCGCGAGGACGATGCCGAAAAGCTAGATGTTGTTGATGGAGAACCCGAAGGCCGCCATCGCCGCGAAGGTGCCGATCAATGAAACTGGAATCGCAGCAAGCGGAATGATCGCCGCGCGCCAGGTTTGGAGAAACACAAGCACGACGAGAACGACCAGTGCGATCGCTTCGAAAAGTGTCTTCTGCACTTCATGGATTGACTCGCGGACAGAAACCGTCGGGTCGTACACAATTGTGTAGTCGAGCCCGGCGGGGAAGCGCTGCTTGAGCTCAGCCATCTTCTTTCGCACCGCGTCGGAAGTGGCGAGCGCGTTTGAACCCGGAAGCTGGTAAATGCCTATCGCAGTTGCAGGTTTTCCGCCGAGCTGGCTGTTCACCGTGTAATCGCGCGCCGCGAGCTCAACTCGCGCGATATCGCGCACGCGAGTGACTTGTCCATTCGCGCCAGTCTTAACGACGATCTCGCCGAACTGCTCTTCGTCCGTGAGGCGCCCTTGCGTGCTGACAGTGAATTGAAATGCTGTTGCGCCCTTCGGCACTGGCGGCGCACCGATGATTCCCGCAGCGACCTGCACATTCTGTTCCTGGATCGCTGTCACAACGTCTTGCGCGGTCAATCCGCGCGCAGAAAGCTGGTCGGGATTAAGCCAAACACGCATCGAATATTCGCGCGCGCCGAAAACATTGATATCGCCCACGCCCTGGACGCGGGCGAGCTCGTCGCGAATCTGAAGCAGCGCGTAATTGCTGGTGAAAAGCGAATCGAGCGAACCGTCCGGCGAAACGAGATGCACGACCATGGTGATGTCGGGTGACTGCTTCTTCGTTGTGACACCGATGCGCTGCACGTCGGGCGGTAGAACGGGGACGGCGATGGCGACGCGATTTTGCACCAGCACTTGTGCGGTATCGAGATTCGTGCCGAGCTTGAAGGTGATGCTCAGCGTCATGTTGCCATCGCTCGTGCTCTGCGAAGACATGTAAAGCATGTTCTCAACGCCATTGACCTGCTGCTCGATTGGCGTCGCCACCGTTTCGGATACGACCTTGGCGTTTGCCCCGGGATAGTTGGTCGTGACCTGGATGGTTGGTGGCGCGATCTCGGGATATTGAGCGATCGGAAGCGTCAAAAGCGCGATGACGCCAACGAGCGTAATGACGATGCTGATCACGCCGGCAAAGATCGGCCGGTCGATAAAGAAGTGGGGGAAGTTCACGAGAATGCGAAATGCGGAATTCGGAATGCGGAATTAGAAGCGTGATTGCGCCGCGCGGTCTTGATTGAGGCGACCGTAATCGCGATTAACTCGTCCGCTTCTTTTTTGATCTCTGCCAGCTTCGCAGCAGAAATGAGCTCAGATTCTTGAAGTAGCTCAAGCCAGAACGATGTGTCGTCGGCTTCCTCTTCGACGATTGCCATTTTGGCAATGAAGTCTGCGATCGATTTCGCGCGGCAAGCAGCGCGATAGTTAGCCGCGACAGACGTGCCGGAACGCACAATCTGCGACGGGAGCGCACGGCCCGCCGTCGTTTTGGGCAGCACATCGACAAGTTTCAAAATCCGAAGCGCAAATGCCTTCGTCCGTTTCTTCAAGTCAGGTAGTTCCGAGTGTGGAGTGCGGAATGCGGAAGGCGGAACGGCAGAGGCGGTGGCTTGGCTTTCTTGGTTTTGGTTCATGGCGGAAACTTCGAACTCAATTCAGCTTTGGCATCATTCCGCATTTATTTCTCCGGAACTGATTTCTCCGGAACTGGCTGCACCGGCATTCCATCTCGCACAAGTTGCAGCCGGGTAGAGATAACTTTCTCGCCGTCCTTGAGCCCGCTCTTCACAATCCGTTTGCCTTCGAAAATGGTTCCGGTTTCGACGTTACGGCGCTCGACCGTGTTATCGGGTTTTACAACGAACACGTATTTCACGCCTTGCTGTGAGCTGATCACCTTGTCGTCAATGAGAGCGGCGCGATACGGCGTCGCACCGGAGACGCGCACGCGAACGAACAGGCCCGGCGTGATGAAAGCAGGATTCCAGTTTTTCAGGACTACGCGCGCCCGCACTGTGCCCGTGCTGGGGTCGAGACGATTATCGACAAAATCGATGTATCCTTCATGCGGGAAATCCGTCTCGTTACCAAGCTCGACGAATGCCGGGATTTTCGCCGTGCGCGCGCTCACGCGTTTCCCTTCTTCGCTGAGCTTTACATATTTCAGGACCGCGTTTTCATCAGCATCGACCTTCGCATAAATCGGATCGACCGAGACCACAGTTGTAAGCACGCTCTCCAGACCCGCGCCTGGCTGAACGAGGTTACCCAGCGTGATGCGCGCGTCGCTCACGCGGCCATCGATTGGCGATTTGATTTGTGTGAACTCGAGATTCAGCGCGGCGGAATTCTTCGCCGCTTCCGCCGAACGCGCGACAGCAGAAGACCCCTGATACGTAGCTGCTTTCTGATCAAACTCGCTGGCCGAAATGGTGTTCTTGGCCCGCAGTTCCTTGGCCCGATCCAGTTCGATTTGCGCAAGTTTAAGCTCTGCCTGGGTGCGCTCCAACTCGGCTGCGGCTCGGTCAAAATCCGCCTGATAGGGGCGGGGATCGATCACGTAAAGCAAGTCGCCCTTTTTGATGATCGCACCGGCGGCAAATGGGATTTCGGTAATGTAGCCGGAAACCCGCGGACGAATTTCCACCGAGTCAACCGCCTCCAGGCGACCGGTGAACTCGTCCCATTCGTTTACTTCTTTCTCGATTGCGGTAACGACGTTGACTGGGAGGGGACCTTGCGATGGCGCAGACGCTTTTCTACACCCGATCTCCGCGAGCAATACGAGCAAAAAACCAACGCCGAGAAAGGTGTTTTTCATCAAAGATCGCTTGAAACGATTTCACGACTTCGCATTGCGTTTGTCACGTGCCATTTGTGTGAAATCGCGACATGTCATGCGTCCAGAGTTAGGACGACCCGGAAGCGCGCTTTGCCGCTGTGCATTTGTTCGTAGGCTTCCGCCACGCTGCTCAGCGGATATTTTTCAATCATCGGGTGAACACCACTCATGGCGCTGAATTCCAATGTATCCTGCGAATCGCTCGCCGTGCCGGAATACCAGCCCGCCACTGACCGTCGCCCCATGATCAACGACATCACGCTTACAGTCAGGGGGTCGTTCGGCGCAGCCGGCACCAACAATTTGCCGTTCACCGGCAATCCATCCACCAGCGCAGAAATCGCTTTCGCATTTGGCGCAGTCGCCAGAATCACGCGCGCGCCGCCGAGTTTTTGCAATTCTGCCGCCGCATCGCCCGCGCCGGAATCAATATAATGGTGCGCGCCGAGTTTTCTTGCCAGCGGTTCCTTGTCCTTCCCCCGGCCAAGCGCCACCGTCTCAAATCCCATCTGCCGGGCGTATTGAACGCCCAGATGCCCCAGACCGCCAATGCCGTGGATTGCCACGACGTCGCCAGCGCGCGCGCCCGAATTACGCAGCGCGTTGTACACGGTGACACCCGCGCACATGAACGGCCCCGCTTCTTCCGGCGGCAGTTGCTCGGGAATCGCCGCCAGTGCTTCGGCTCGTGCGATCATGTACTCGGCATACCCGCCGTCGAAATCGATGCCCGTGATCTTGCGATTGGCGCACATCGCAAAATCCCCGCTCCGGCATTGTTCGCATACGAAACAATGTCCGCCGTGCCAACCCACGCCAACCCGCTGACCTTTTTTCCATTCGGTGACGCTGCTGCCGAGCGCATCGATACGTCCCGCGACCTCATGGCCCGGCACACGAGGATATTGAAGTCCAGGCCACAGTCCCTCTTTGATTAGCGAATCGCTATGGCAAATGCCACACGCCTCCACTTTTACACGGACTTGTCGGGATCCCGGCTCCGGAATGTCGCGTTCCACCAATTCCCAGCTGCCGCCTGGTTTGCTGATCTGCGCTGCCTTCATTTTTATATTTATAAAATGTCTGCGTATGTCGCCGACGTTGAGGCGACATCGGCGGTGCCGATATCAGCTATTATATTTCCAAAGTTGATTGGGAACACGTCAGATTTGTGCGAAACCTCCATCCACAAACAATAATGCTGAACGCGCAAGTCATCGTGTATGCGTCGCTGAAGTTGAACGTAAGAGCGGACTTCGTCGGACGCGACGCGGTCGTTGGAGAGATGTTCATTCTCGTCAAAGATATCAGCGACCATCAGACGGACGGCCATTGCGCGTGCGAAGGATTTTCCACTACCACTGGCGAGGTGATCCGTGCTCCCTCGTTCGAGATAGGAAAAGGCGCCCGACTGTGTAGTCTCCGTAGAGATTCAAGAGAAGACACCGAGCGTCGAATGCCGAACATCCAACTACAAAATCACTTTCTGCATTGGACGTTGGATGTTGGGCGTTGAGCGTTGAGCGTTTGCTTGTGCGTGGTATTTCAACAGGCTCTTAACCGTGAGTTCAAATTTGGCAAAGCTTTCTCAGCGCCCCTATCTGTACGCGGCACTCCGCGTCGGTAACGGATAGTGGATGGCAGCGAGAACATTGAGAAAAGAAATCCCCCAAAAAAAAGCTTGCACGTGAGCTGGTGATATAGTCAACTATATCACGCGATTGAATTGGAACACAGGATGGATCGTGAATGGAACGACAGTCAGCCGATTTACCGCCAGCTTCGTGACCGTGGCGTGCATATGATTCTCGACGGCGTGCTCAAGGAAGGGGATCCGCTGCCGTCTGTGCGCAACGTGGCAGCCGAATTTCGGGTCAATCCGCTCACGGTTCTGAAGGCCTACCAACAACTGGTCGACGAGCAGCTGGTCGAGACGAAGCGAGGTCTCGGCATGTTCGTCAAACCCGGCGCGCGCGATCTGCTGCTCAAGGGCGAACGCGAGAAGTTTCTTGCCGAAGAATGGCCGAGGGTCGCGGAAAAGATTCAGCGGCTTGGCCTGACCCAGAAAGAACTCGATGCCGCCGCCGCGAAGCGGTCGGCGAGAGCGGGAAAGGAAAAGCGATGACGCGGTTGGGTCTGAGAAAAACAGAGCCCTCACACGCGCCTGCAGCGTCGTCTCTCCCTGAGGGAGAGATTGGGCTCAAACCGTCGCCAAGCGGAAACGAGGAGCAGTAACGTTATGGCAACGATAGAAGCACGCGGTCTCCGCAAAGTTTTCGGCACAACGGTCGCGCTGGACGGCGTCGATTTGCGTGTCGAAGAGGGCCGTATCCTCGGATTGATCGGGCCTAACGGCGCGGGCAAGACCACCGCGCTCAACGCGATTCTTGGCCTAACTTCATATGAGGGAGAACTGAAAGTGCTTGGGCGTGACCCCTGGATCGCGCGCGAACAGCTCATGCGCGATGTCTCTTTCATTGCCGATGTTGCGGTGCTGCCCCGTTGGATCCGGGTTACGCAGTTGCTCGACTACGTCGCCGGCGTGCATCCACGATTTGATCGGGCGAAGGCCGAAGGTTTTCTGGCGAAGACGACCATCAAACGCGGCAGCACGGTCAGGCAATTGTCGAAGGGCATGGTCGCCCAGCTACACCTCGCACTGGTCATGGCAATTGACGCGAAATTGCTGGTGCTGGATGAGCCGACACTTGGCCTGGACATTCTGTTTCGCAAACAATTCTACGATTCACTGCTGAACGATTACTTTGATCGCAGCCGCACCATCGTGGTGACGACACATCAGGTGGAAGAAGTCCAGGACGTCCTGACCGATCTCATGTTCATCGACCGCGGTCGCATCGTGCTCGAATGCAGCATGGAAGAATTCGAGTCGCGCTATCTGGAAGTGATGGTGCATCCCGACCATGTCGATGGAGCACGGTCGCTCAAGCCGATGCAAGAACGTCAGGTATTCGGTCGCAGCGTGATGCTGTTCGATAATGCCGACCGTGGCCAACTCGCCGCGCTTGGCGACGTGCGCCGGCCGAGCATAGCCGATTTGTTCGTTGCGGTGATGAGCAATTCAGCGGTCGGAGGTCAGAAGTCAGAGATCAGACAAGCCAAATGAATACGACATCTATAGATCAGCGGTCAGTGGTCAGTGGGCAGAGGGCGGTGGTCAGACCATTCTATTGGTCGGTGTGGCGCGAATTGTGGGAGAACCGTTCAATCTATATCGCGCCGCTGATCGTCGCGGCCATCATTTTGTTTGGCTCCTTCGTTGGTGCATTTCATCTGGCTGGGCGTAGGCGCAACGCATTGTTGCTCGACCCAGCGCACCGGCGAGCTGCAATTGAGATGCCGTACAGCATCGCGGCGATGATGTTGATCTTCACTGCGTTTCTCGTCGGCGTGTTCTATTGTCTGGACGCGCTGCACGGTGAACGCCGCGACCGCAGCATTCTTTTCTGGAAATCGCTGCCGGTCTCCGACCTAACGACCGTGTTATCGAAAGCGACTATTCCGCTGGTCGTTTTGCCGGTCGTCATCTTCGCCACTATCGTTCTCACGCAAGTCGGCATGCTCTTGTTAAGTACCGCCGCCTTGCTGACGAGCGGTCTCGCAGGATCGACGTGGGCAAACTTCAACTTGTTTCAGCAATCGCTCCTTCTGCTTTACGGTTTGATCGCGATCGCGCTGTGGCATGTGCCGATCTACGGCTGGCTGTTGCTCGTCTCGGGATGGGCCCGGCGCGCAACATTTCTGTGGGCGTTATTGCCACTGATCGCGATTAGTTTTTTCGAAAAGATCACCTTCAATACAGCGCATTTCGCTTCCATGCTGAAGGATCGCTTAATCGGATTCGCGCCGTCGGCTTTCGCGTTTCACACGCACAGCGTCGATTCCGCAACAATCACTCCGGGAACATATTTGAGCACGCCAGGTCTCTGGCTCGGGCTGGTATTCGCGGCGGCATTCATCGCCGCAGCGGTCCGTCTGCGCCGCTATCGCGGACCGCTCTAATTCGCATGCCGATGAAGCTAAAGCGTATCCTAAAGTGGAGTTTCCGCGCGATCTTGCTCGCGTTAATATTGGCGTTCCTGGTCGGGTTCATCGCTTACTGGAGATCGACTAACGACTGTGACCACATGGCTGCTCTAAATGTTCCGATGAAGGCTATTCGTTTTTGCGAGTATGGTTCGCCTGGCGTTCTCAAGTTTGAAGACGTTGAAAAGCCTGTTCCGAACGACAATCAAGTCTTGATCAAAGTTCGCGCGGCTTCACTCAATTTTATTGATCCGGGTGTGATGCGAGGGCCGTGGCCGCTTCGCCTGATGACCGGGCTGCGCAAACCAGAGAAGACACGGCTAGGCACCGATGTGGCCGGCCAGGTCGAAGCGGTTGGGAAAAACGTGACGCTGTTCAAAGCGGGCGACGAAGTCTTTGGCGTGGCCCGTCCTTCTCTTGCGGAGTATGCGTGTGCTCGCGAGCGAGCATTGGTTATTAAGCCAGCTAATGTGACGTTTGAACAAGCGGGCTCTGTGGCTTGGGCGGGATTCACCGCCTTGCAGGGTCTTCGCCAAGCTAACATTCAGCCGGGGCAAAAGGTCCTGATCAACGGCGCATCCGGAGGCGTCGGCACGTTCGCGGTGCAGATCGCGAAATCACTCGGCGCGGAGGTAACGGGCGTATGCAGTACGGGAAAAGTGGATCTCGTCCGATCAATCGGCGCAGATCACGTCATTGACTACACCAAAGAGGATTTCACCAAAGGTGACCAGCGTTACGACGTGGTTTTTGATAACGTTGGCAACCACTCCTTCGCCGATCGCCGGCGCGTCTTAACTCCTAATGGCATCTGCGTCCTTGCCGGAATCGGAGGGGCAGGACTACACCCAGAAACGTGGGGGCGTGTGATTGGGACTTTCAAGGCAGATCTGTTGTCGCGATTCGTCCGTCAGAAGTTTGTCAGATATG
>JBIOVE010000284.1:0-11358 GCA_044867565.1 Candidatus Udaeobacter sp.
TTCTTGAGATGCTCCGGGACGCGGCGGGTTTGTTCCATCTCGATCTTTTCAGTTGCATCGTTCAACGCCTCGTAAGCTTCGCGGCTTTTGGCTGCCCGACACATGTAAGCCGTGGCATGGGCCAGAGGAATTCGCGCTTCTGGCATGCCAACAAATTCTACGGCTTGTTGCGTGGCGATGGCCAGTGGCAGCGCTTCCGGATCGGCGAGACCGATATCCTCGCTTGCAAAAATGACGATGCGCCGCGCAATGAAACGGAAATCTTCGCCGGCATGCAACATCTTCGCGAGCCAGTACATGGCGCCTTTTTCATCGGACGCGCGCATGCTTTTGATGAATGCGCTGATCGTGTCGTAGTGGGCGTCGCCCGCGCGGTCGTAAACCACGGCTTTTTGCTGAATACTTTCTTCGGCCACGGCGAGCGTGAAATGAATTACTTCCTTGCTGTAGCTGGGGGCGTTGACCCCGGCATCCGGAGGCTGTTTTTCACGCTGCGAGTGGCCGGCCTAAGCGCGGCCGGCTACAGGTGGCGTCGTCAGGACGCCAATTTCGAGCGCGTTTAAGCATTTCCGCGCGTCGCCGTCGCTTAGCTTCGCAAGATGCCGGCGCGCGTTCTTGTCGATCTTCACTTTGTAATTTCCGAGACCGCGCTCTTTGTCGGCCAACGCGCGATCGATTAATTGTTCGAGTTGCTCGACACGGAGCGGTTCGAGTTGAAAGACTTGTGAGCGCGAAACGAGTGCGCTGTTTACATAAAAGAATGGATTGTAAGTAGTCGCGCCGATGAGCCGGAGATTTCCCGCCTCAACATCGGGCAAAAGAATGTCCTGTTGCGCCTTATTGAAATGATGGATCTCATCAATGAACAGAATCGTCTTTTGACCTGAAGTGCGAAGGCGATTCGTTGCCGCAGCGATAACGCGACGCATTTCGGCGACGTTGCTTTCCACGCCGCTGATTCGAATGAACTTGGCATGGGTCATCTCCGCAATGATCCGCGCCAGCGTGGTTTTTCCGCTGCCGGGCGGCCCGGAGAAGATTACTGAAGGCAAACGATCGGCCTCAATTGCCCGGCGCAAAAGTTTCCCCGGCCCGAGAATGTGTTCCTGGCCGACAAAGTCGTCGAGCGACCGCGGTCGCATCCGCGTGGCAAGAGGCGCGGCGCTATTTGCCCTCTCAAGATCGATATCCTCCTTTGCTTCGAAAAGATCGTGCACGCAGAAAAAATACGGCGCGCTGCGAGAGTCTGCATCTCATTTTCGGGTATTCCTAATTTCTTGAGTGTGGGGAATCGATTCAATACGCTCGGACTCGAAAGCTGTTTTTCCCCATGAAAATTGCCATTCCTTCCCTCAAGCTGTCGGCCAGTCTCCTCACGGTGCTCGCTTTTGCGATTTGCTCCTGCCAGAAACAAGCCGAAAAACGCACTACCGATATAACGGACATCGCCGAGCCGGTCACCACGCCGGGCTGGATTAAATTCAAGCCGGAAGCGAAGGTGAATCCGCGCACGCTTTTCACCGATTACCCCGCCATCTTTCATCTCTCACCAGGCAACGAGATGCGTGTGAAAGCGGAGGAGACAGATGAGCTTGGCCTCACGAGTTTTCGTTTTCAGCAGTTCTTCAAGGCCGTGGAAGTCGAGAATGCCGAGTTCCGCGTGCGCGCACGGGAGAATGTGGCCATCTCGGCTAACGGCCATCTCGCTTACAATTTCCAGCCAGAGACGACCGCGCCGCAAGTCCCGGAGGAGCGCGCGTGGAGTATCGTCCACGAGCGCATTCCCGCGGAGCGCTATTTTCGCGAGGACAACTTTCTTGCTGACTTCGAGAATCAGGATGCGCCGAATCGCGAACCGTATCGGCCGAAAGGAAAACTGCTATTCACCGAGGTACCAAACAGCCCGGCGGCGGAACGGAAGCTGGCGTGGATGTTCAAAGTCTACGTCGCGCCGCTTGATCGCTCACGCCAGATTTACGTAGACGCGGTCGATGGCTCGATCGTGAAGGAGCTGCCGCTGTTTCCGCCCTGTTACATGGGCGGTGGGCCGGTGACCTTTCGCGGCACCAAGCCCTTCAACACCCAGAAGAACGGCGATCGCTATTACCTGAAGGATGATTGCGACGGCAACCTGCTCTCGGCCGGGCTGCTCGATGCCGCCAGCAAACCGGTCGACATCTCAGATGACGACAACAACTGGGCGGGAAACAATCCTTCCGTCGTCACTTCCTACTGGGGACTGCGCGCGAGCTACGACTACTTTTGGTTGATCCACGGCCGGCGCAGTTACGACGGGAATAACGCTAATATGACAATCTGGAATGATCCCAACATGACGAATAACGGCCATAACGCGACCGGCGGCGGCGGCGTCATTCGCAGCGGTTTGGCTGCGACGGGCGATAATGACGACTACAACAACCTCGACATCGTCGGACACGAGTTCACGCACAGTGTGATCGAGAAAAGTGCGAACCTGACCTACGATGCCGACCAGGAGTCGGCCGCGCTGGACGAATCCTTCTGCGACATCTTCGGTCAGATGGCGGAGCAATGGATCGAAGGCGGCACGCAAAAGGAGTGGATCATCGGCGACGACAAAGGCTGCGCGGCACCATACATCTGCCGCGACCTGCAAAATCCGAACTCGAAAAATCAGCCGGCCTATTACCCGGGGAAGTTTTGGCAAAGCACGCCCGGGGGAATAGATCCGCACGCGAACGGCGGCGTGCAGAACCGCTGGTTCACATTGATCTGCGATGGGGGCACCGGCACGACCGAGAAGAGCACGCAGTTCAATGTGACCGGGCTCGGGATGGTGAAGGGGCGGAAGATCGCCTATCGCGCCCTCACACAGTATCTGGGCTCGGCCTCGGACTACATCGACGCGCGAAATGGCTCGATCAGCGCGGCTGAGGATCTGTTCGGGTCTGATTCGAGCGAAGTGGGCGAAGTGACGAAGGCCTGGTGCGCAGTTGGGCTCTGTCCGTACGGCGTGCCGAAGCAGCCGGATCGTTTTGATCAACCGGGCGGCAACCCCAATCCCGCCTCGCCGAACAACAACAACTCGGCAGGCGGTGCCACTCCGATTGGCAATGGCACGTTCAGCCGTTTCACCGTCTTGCGCGCAAATCAATATTACTGGTCAGAGGGACCGCGCCCGAAACTGGTCGTCACGAACCTGAGCATCTATCCGTTCAACGACGTCGATTACTTCAACATCAACTTCCCGCAGGTGCAGGCGCCAGGCGGCCGCTGTTTTTCCTCCGGCTTTTCCTTCAACTGCGGCACGCCCGTGAACGCGCGTGTCTTCGTTAACGGGAATCTTTACAGGAACTTTGTGAACTCAGCGTTCTTCACCGTTCCGTTCGAAGCTACGACGGCGGGAAATTTCGTGCTCGAGATTTCCGCGCCATTTCCCGGGCAGATTCTCGATTACGATTTAAGCGTCGCGTTCTATCTCCATTATCGGAGCGACTGTTTCCAACCGCGATTGCCTAACATTTGGGAAGAAATCCGAAACTGCCCAATGTGCGACCTGCAGATCTTGAACGGCTTCGATCGCGTTATTCTCGAGCCACTCTACCGGAATCCCGAAGGCATCGCGATTCAGGATCATTATTTCCAATGGAACGGTGAAGGCGCGCTCCAAATTCCGGTCAACATCCTGCAAGGAAATAATCTACATGTGGAGCTCGTGAACCAAGCCGGTGAAATCGTTGCGGCCGTGGATCGCAACGGTCAAAACGATATTGTGATAAATGCGCCTGGGGCCCGGGCAGGAGTCTATTCGTTGCGTTTCACCGGATTTGGAAACGGGACGGAAATTTTGGTTCGCACTCCGCGGCAATAAATTAACGATATGAAACATATTCTTGTGCCGATCGATTTCTCGAATGTGACGCCGCACGTTATCGATCTGGCGCGACAGCTTGCCAAAGCGCTCGATGCGGAGATCCATCTCGTTCACGTCAAAGAATTGAGTGCAGCCGCAGCGCCGGGAACGCTTGGCTACGGCCTGGCGGGCATGCCCGAGCTTGCCCCGATGTCGGGCGTTCCGGTTCCAGTATTTGATCCCATGGCGCAGCCAATTCCAGAGGATGAAGGACAGAAATCGAAGCTGGCTCAATGGCAACGAGAAATCGTTCAATCCGGTGTCAAGGTCACATTGCATGAGCCGACCGGCGCGGTGGCCGAGGAAATTTTGAACCAGGCGAATGTTCTTAACGCCGATTTGATTGTAATGGGCACTCACGGGCATGGTGCGATGTATAACCTGCTGGTGGGAAGCGCGACCAAGGGCGTGCTCAAACACAGTGCGCGTCCGGTGTTGCTTGTGCCAGGGCCGCGAACCTAGCGGGCGTCGCACGAAAAATCTCCGGAGCAACGCGCAGATTGTAGCCGCGTCTCTGTGAGACGCGCGGCGCACGCGTTGCACAACGGATCAGCGCCGCGCTTCGCACAGCGAAGCGGCTACAGCGCGCGCGATGACGCGATTGAGGCTTGCCTTGCCAAGGCCGGATAAGCGAAAAGCCGGTCAATGAAACTGTTGAGTGCGCCGCCGCGGCAGCCATTCGTCGGGTTGGCGCTGATGGCCGGACTGGGAATCATCTTGGCGGAGTTCTTTCCGCTCTCTCCTTCCACCCTGCTCGTAACTGCGATTATCATCGTGATCTGCGCCGTCGCTCTCCTGCGTTGGCCGAGGTTGATCGCAACCTATGTAATCGTTGGGGCTGGTTTCTTTCTGCTACACGGTTTTCGAACCAGCAACACCGAAGGGCAGCAGATCGCCGCTGAACTTGGTAAACGGCCGCGACCTCTCACGGCGACCGGCTTCGTGATCACCGAGCCGAAGATCGCGCCGAATGGGTTCGCGACATTCTTGTTAAAGCTCGAATCAATTGAACTGGAAGGAAGGAAACAACCGACACGCGCAGTCTGGCAGGTCCGCTGGCGGGGCACTCCGGAATTTGGCGATCAATTGAGGCTTTTCGGAAATGCGGAAGTCATCCCGCCTCCGCGAAATCCCGGTGAATTTGATATGCGCTCTTACCTCGCGCGGCACGACGTCCGTCGCCTTTTATTTGTTCGCTACCCGGAGGACGGCGCGCTGATCAGGCACGGCGGTGGAAATCCGATCTTACGCGCAGCGCAGAAGTCTCGCTTGTGGATGCAAAACGCACTTTGCCGCGGATTGGATGACGCGCCCGAGGTACGAGATTTTCTCAGCGGAATCGTGCTCGGCGTCAGGCACCAAACACCTGAAGACATCGAGGAGCCATTCCAACAAACTGGCACACTTCACCTTTTCGCTGTCTCCGGTCTGCACGTGGGAATTGTCGCCGCACTTTTGTGGATGCTAGCCATGGTCGCGCGGCTGTCGCGCAAATGGGCAACAACGCTCATTATTCCGTCACTCTTTTTTTACGCGGCCGTAACCGGGCTGCACGCTTCGAGTCTGCGTGCCGCCGTGATGGCTTCGCTTCTCCTCGGCGGTTTCTTTTTCGACCGAAAAGTTTTCGTGCTCAACAGTCTTGCTGCGGCGGCCTTTTTTCTTCTCTGCTGGAATACGAACGAACTCTTTTCGACCGGTTTCCAACTCTCATTCGCAGTCGTGGGCGCGATCATTTTGTTTGCCGATCCTCTCTTTGGACTTTTGCAGCGATGGGGCGCGCCCGATCCTTTCTTGCCGCGGAGTTTACTGCGAGGCCCGCGTCATTTCATGCACGCTGGTTTCGAATGGCTGTGCCGTGGGGCCTCTGTTTCGCTCGCTGCCTGGATTGGTTCGTTGCCGTTCATCCTCTGGTATTTTCATATCGTTACCCCGATCTCATTGTTTGCGAATCTGGTTGTGGTTCCGATTGCCTTCTTCATTCTCGCAATCGCGCTGCTCTCACTTCTCGCGACACCATTACTGACGTGCCTCGCGATCATTTTCAATAATGCCAACTGGTTTCTGGCAAATCTTGTTCTGGGGATCGTGCAGTTGTTCGCCCAAATCCCCGGCGGACATTTTTATGTCGAACAGCCGCATTGGCCTGAAAAACTCAGCGCAAAGATCACGGTGCTGGATTTAGGCGCGGGCGCCGCATCTCACTTGCGGACAGAAGGTGCAAACTGGTTGTTCGATTGCGGGAGCGAGCGGAGTTATGAACGTGTCGTTCGTGAGTATTTGCATTGGGCGGGTGTAAACCGGCTGAATGGTTTGCTGCTGACTCACGGCGATTCGCTCCACATCGGCGGCGCGGCGGAATTGGTGCATGATTTTCCAGGCGTGCGCTTGATGGACAATCCAGCGCCGGATCGATCACCTGTTCATCGACGATTGCAGCGTCTGTTTCAGGAACGCGGAGTCAAGCCGGACAACCTGGCCGCGGGAGACAATTTCCGCTTGTCGCGCGCCGTCACTGCGCATGTTCTTTTTCCACCACGCGTATTTGCTGCGAGAAGGGCGGACGACCAGGCGTATGTCATTCAGGCGTCCGTTGCCCCATCGACATCGGTTTTGTTCATGTCGGATAGTGGCACAGAAACCGAGCGCGCCCTTCTGGCCTACGGCTTGAATCTGCATAATGACATCATCGTCAAAGGGCAGCATCATTCCGGGCAGTCTGGCTCCGGCTCTTTTCTCGATGCTGTGCGGCCGCGCCTGATCATCGCTACGTCGCGCGATTTTCCTCCGTCCGAACGAATCAGCGACGACTGGGCCGAGGATTTGCGGAAGCGCGGCATCAAACTCTTTCGCCAGGATGAGACCGGCGCTGTAACGCTGCGGTTTCGTCGCGGCGGTTGGGAGGCGCAAAGTTATCTCACCGGCGAAATCTTTCGCAGCTCCAGCCAGTGAATCGGCGTGCCGTGTTCTCGAAATTTTCTCTCAAATTTCGTGACCGGAAGATCGACCGACGCAACTCCGACAGACGTCGCGAGCATAGGTTCGGTGATTGCAAAATCGAGATTTCCTCGCGCGGTTTCTGTAATTTGTTCAAAATAGTCGAGATGATCGGTCGCGATAAGGAAACTTCCATTTCCAACCAATGCATCGCTAACCGCGCGTAAGAAATCTCCGGTGACGATCCGGCGTCGCCAATGACGCCGTTTTGGCCACGGATCGGGGAACAAGAGATAAAATGTTTCCACCGACCCGGCCGGTAACAAATAACGCACCGCGTACGAACTTTCCATCCGCATCAGGCGCACGTTGCCGAGCCTGGCGGCTTTTCGCGCGGCGAGACGGATTCGACCGAGTAACCGCTCGATTCCGAGGAAATTTTTCTCCGGCATGCGCTGCGCCAGTGCGCAAAGAAACGAACCGTCGCCGCAGCCAAAATCAACGTGCAACGGCGCATTGCGTCCGAAGATTTTCCCCAGATCGAGCCGATCGATCAGCGACCCTGGTTCGATAATCGGAGAAACCCGAAAGCTTTCGGGGCGGTGAGCCGATTCAACCCCGCCCGCAGGCACGCTGAGGAGAAAAATTAAACCGTCGCTTTGATACCCGAGCGCCGAAGCCGAGAAACAACATGATATCAAGACCTCGGGCTCAACCTGGCGAGCGCCAACGCGCCTAGCATCAAACCCAAATCGCGCAGGGCGATGTCATAGTAACCAGGAATGCTGAGGAGGTTAATGATGATCCCCAGCAGCCACGCAGCCACAATGTAACCGAAAACCCGCGGCTTAAGAAATACTCCAATGCCCGCGATGATCTCGATGATACCGACGACCAGCATGAATTGATGACCGCGGCCCGCCAAGACATTGTTCGCCATCGGCGACAGGTATTTATCCCAGTCAACCAACACATGGAAGAACTTGTCCAAGCCAGCCAGAATCGGCGCCACAGTGAAGCCGAAGCGGAGAATCTGAAACGCTTGCTCAGCGGATCGATTTCCTGCTGAGCTGTCAGTTAAGTTTGCCATAAAGCTGTTATTGCAGGCCGACCCACCGATTGACAAGTCAAAACCAATCCAAACAAAACGCAGCTCTCGCTGTCTAAGATGGACAATGACGACGAAACTCTGCGTTTATTTTTTGTTCGCGGCGACGGCGTTAACTGTCGATCTTGCCCGCGCCGCTGAGCCAACTACTCCGAACACGAAGACCGCGATTTTCGCGGGCGGCTGCTTCTGGTGCATTCAGCCGGCCTTCGATAAGGCAAAAGGCGTGATCAAAACGGTCGTTGGTTATTCTGGCGGAATAGAACCGAATCCGACTTACGAACTGGTTACCTCGGAGAAAACGCGATACCGGGAATCCATCGAAATCACGTACGATCCGACGAAAATCTCCTACGATCAGTTGCTCGATATTTACTGGCGGCAGATCGATCCCACGCAGGCCGATGGCCAGTTCACCGACATTGGGGCGAGTTATCAGGCTGCGATTTTTTATGGCGGCGCTGAGGAAAAAAAGATCGCGGAGGCTTCAAAAGAGAAGCTCGCAGGTTCGGGAAAATTCAATAAACCGATCGTCACCGAAATTCTGCCGGCGATGAAATTTTATCCGGCCGAGGCGTATCACCAGAAATATTACGAGCAGAATCCGGAACACTTCGAGGCGTTCGAAAAGGGATCGGGCCGAACTTCCTTCGAAAAGAAAACCTGGGGCGACGGCCGGTAGTCTTGGAACCGACGGCGCGCGACGGAAATTAATGTGGCGGTCATTCGCCTTCGCCAAGGCTATGGCGTGATAGAATAGACCGCCGCTACAAATCAACAACTTGGACACCTTCGGTGGCGGTACGCTCTGAGTAAAGTTCACTCAAGTGCTTCGTCATCGGGCCGACCGCTCCCTCACCGATAATCCGGTCGCCCACTTTGGTAATACCAGCCAGTTCTCCCATTGTTCCGGTACAAAACATCTCGTCCGCGCCGTAAATGTCATCGAGGGTCAGATCGCTTTCCGTGCACGGAATTTTTTCCGCAGCGCAAATCTCGAACACCGTTGCGCGGGTGATTCCTTCCGGACAGGCCACCACCCGGCTGGTGGCCAGCTCGCCGCTTGCTCGCGATTTATCGGAGTTGCTCACGATGAAAACATGCGTCGCGTTCGTCTCCGCGACGAATCCGCGCGTGTCGAGCATGAGCGCATCATCGGCGCTGGCGTTGTTTGCTTCGATCTTCGCCAGAATCGAATTGAGCAAATTCGCGTGATGAATTCTTGCATCCAGAACTTCCGGCGGCGGCCTGCGAATCTTGCTCGTGATTAATGTCAGCCCGGTTTTGACGTAAACGGGCGCCTTGTGCTCCGCGAGAATGATCAGCGTCGGCCCTGATTGATTCAGGCGTGGGTCCATTCCCGATGTGATCTTCACACCGCGCGTAAGCGTTAAACGGATGTGCACGCCGTCCCGCATTTTGTTTGCCGCGAGCGTACGTTTGATTTCCTCAATGATCTTTTCGCTAGATGGAATCTCCGGGAACGACAGCGCAACGGCGGAGCGATGGAGTCGATCGAGATGTTCGTATAGCTTGAAAATCCGTCCGTTATATAAACGCAAGCCTTCCCAGACCCCGTCGCCGCCTTGCACCGCCGAATCAAATGGACTAATCCCGCCTTCGTCGCGATGGACCAATCGACCGTTGATGTTCACGATCAGATCGCGGTTTCGCTCGTCGAATTTCTGCAGCATGCAACGAGAAAGCTAACCACGAATGAACACGAATGAACACTAAATCGTGGAACCCAGGGGGCCCACGAATTCTGGCTGCCTATATTTAAGTGAGCGAAATCCGCAACGCTATAGGCAAAATTCATCGTGTCTTGCGAAGATTTTTGCCCGCGACTGACGCGAATAAACGCGAAAATTCCATCGAAAGAAAATCATTGGCGTTAATTCGCGTGATTCGCGGGCCACACCTTTTCGCCTCTTTCATCCGCGCCATCCGCGTAATCGGCGGTTCAATGCAATCTGTGGTCATAAAGTCGCTCGTAACATTCGCGACACCGCTCGTGAATTTCGCGCAAGCGTTCGGGCAGTTCTCCACGCTTCGGACGATAAGCCTGAAACGATGTCGATCCTGCCACTTCGCCATACCAGTGCTTTGCCCAGACGCCGTCGGTCTCGCGCAAGCCAGGCGGCCACGAAAGCATCGATTTGCTAAACTCGACTCCGACTGCATCGCACAATAATCGCAAAATTCTTTTTGGGTTTTCCAGCACATCGCGCGCATCAACCACCGGCGGTGGCGTACAAGTGCGGGCGCGGACCCAATCGAAAATCTCAGCTTGTTGCACAAATCCCAGGTCTTCCAGCGTCGGGCCCTTTTGCTTCCTGATATAAGACAGGATGACTTCGCGCGGATCGCGAATGAGAAAACAGTTCGTCATCACGCCTAGCCATTCTCGATCCACCTCTGGCAACAGATGATGCGTCATCTGCTTCTGGAAGAAAATGCGCTTGCCGTCCGGAACCGGGCCGGTCAGCCGCTCAACCACTTTCCGCCAATCGGTCTCTCCAGCGGCAATCACTTCATCAGCGCCCGGATGTTCTTTGCCAGTCGCCTTTAAGTAAAACGCGTAAAGCGGCTCATCGATCACGAATGTGTCCGACCGATTGCCCCACGCGCGCATCATAGCGGTCGAGATGTTCCGCGGGCCCGACCACGTCGCAATGCGGATGCACACGGTCTGAACAGTCAGGCGGCAAAGCCGCATGTGCAACGGCGTTGAGGACAACGCGTTCCACCTTTGTTTCGGTGGATCGGCTTCTCCGAAGACGATGTCAACCACCGCAGGCGCGGTTTAAAACTAAGCCTTCGCGAAAACGCCGATCAGCGGACGACGCGATGGCGTTTTCGAGCGGAAGTCGCTCACGAAACCGTCTTGGGTGCGAATTTCTACGTGACCGGCCGCGCGCTTGGCGCCGTAGACCAGCACCGCGCCGACTGGCGCTTCATACGGGTCAGAAACCGGAAGCTTTTTAAACCCATAATTGCTAACAAGTTCCTTCCCGGCTTGTTTTGCCAATAGCGTTGTCGGTCGGGAACGGACTACCCCGGCGGCAACGAGCGCCTCTTTCACGAATCGCCAGCACAAGGAACGCGAGTGGGCATTTGCACGTTCCTGGGCAATCGTGGCTGCGCGACACAGTTTCGGGTCGATCCGGGAATCGATTTTGGCAAGCGGGCGCATAATTTTCTTCGGCTGATACTTGTCCACGACCTCAACTGACTGCTTTTTGCCGGAAGCGTCCTTGTAAGAAAACTTCGTTTTTGGTGCGGACATGATCAACGCCTCGGCTGGACGCGGATAAAACGCGAGGCAAGAGAGACCGATCACGAGAAGGGGGGATATTTTTCGCATAAAGAGCGCGTCATATCGATGAGATCGACTGGCCGTGCAACTGATTTTTTTTAG
>JBIOVE010000285.1:0-9307 GCA_044867565.1 Candidatus Udaeobacter sp.
ATTTGGGCATTGAGAGAACACACGATGCCAGCCAGCAAGACCGCGCGGAATAATATTGGGAATTTTGCCGGCATGGATAAATCAACCGCGAGTGTAACTGTTTACGCGCTGTAGCCAACCAGATAACCATCGGGACTCGCGCCGCTCGGCAGGGGCGTTTTGTACGCGTCGAATCAAAGTCGCCTTTGCTGAGCGAGCGAATTCATCGACTGCCGAATCGCCACCTGTGCCGTGCATTGCTTCGAGGACCTGCAGCAAACCCCATCCTTGACCTTGATACCGCTCTGTATGCAAAACTCCTTCCCCCTTGAAGTTCACATAATCCACAAGAGCGTAACAGCCCTGTGGCGTTCTCGTCATGCGCTCGAATTGTTGCTGAACGTTCGCACGATCGGACGGCGCGGCTTCCGCCAGCATTTTTGGTAGCGCGTTTTGTAGCCGGGCAACCAGGAATTCCGCCTGAAGATCCACCGTATCGACAAGAAACTGGCGCAATTGTTTCATCTCCGCTGTGTGTTGAGCGCGAAGAAATTCTGCTCGCGAATTCCATGGACACGAGCGCTCGCCGGCCCCCAAAAGCAATCCTGGCAATTTGGCTCCACGACTCGCAATAAAGCTGACGAGTTTGGGAAAACTTTCTTCGAACGGACCGCGCTGGCCCTTTGGATACCAGATAAAGTGGCCAATACCCAGCGACGCGAAATTTTCGCCTTCGTTCCACGAGGTTAGGCCGGCGACAGTTCCATTACTTTCATTTTGCCAGACTTTTTTTCCAATTCTGAGGGCCTCGCTATGCGAAAGACTGATCGCCGGAAGCGTCTCCGGCCAGGCAGCGACACAAGCGATAACGGCAAGTGCAGGGAGAAAGCAAGCTCGACTTTCCTGGTGGCGATGCTGTTTTCTTGACGAGCAACGTTTATCCATTAGCGTGCCAGTTCCTGCGGCGCTCAATTAAGCAACCCCGCGTGGAAAACTCCATATTATGAAACGTGTTATCCTCATTTTTGCCGCATTCTCGCTCACCTTGCCCCTGTTCGCGCAAGAGAAATCGCCACAAGAAAAATCGACGGCGCTTAAAGACCAGAAGGACAAGGTCAGCTATAGCATTGGACTCAATATTGGATCCAACCTCGGCCGGCAGAATGTGCAGATCAATCCCGACGCGCTGGCCGCCGGGATAAAGGACGCAATGGCTGGAAAACCACAGCTTACGCAGGATCAAGTCAAAGAGGTTATGACGACATTTGAAAAAGATATGGAACAAAAACAGAAGGCAGCGGGAGAGAAAAGCGCTGCGGAAGGTACGAAGTTCCTCGAAGAAAATAAGAAGAAAGAAGGCGTGAAGACGACAGCCAGTGGGCTGCAGTACAAGGTGATTAAGGAAGGAACGGGCACGCAGCCAAAAGAGACTGATACAGTGACAGTTAATTATCGCGGCACGCTTATCAACGGGACTGAGTTCGATAGTTCATACAAGCGGGGGCAACCTGCGACTTTTCCACTTAATGGCGTTATCAGGGGATGGACAGAAGGACTTCAACTGATGAAAGGCGGATCCAAATATCAGTTATTCGTTCCCCCGGGCCTCGCGTATGGCGAGCGGATGGTGAGCCCTGATATCGCTCCCAATTCGACTTTGATTTTCGAAGTGGAGCTACTGGACATAAAACCTGCTGCGCAAGCTGGCACAAGTCCCGTGGCATCGCCGCAGCCGAAGGCGTCACCGTCGCCGAAATAATCACAGGACGTTTGTAGCAAACGCCCAGACGGATAAATCCGACGCTCGCTGCGGCGAGCGCCGCTAATGGCGCGTAGCCGTTTCCCACCGTAACAGTGGCGCGTCGCCCCAAAGATCCTCTAGACTGTAGAAGGATCGCTTGTCTCGATGAAACACGTGGATAACTACTTGCAGATAATCGAGAACGATCCATTGGCTCGCTGGAAATCCGTCAATCGCAACGGGCCGAATCGAATGGTCCTCTCGCAATCGCGTTTCAATTTCATTTGCAATCGCTTTGAGCTGCGGCTCGGACGTGGCCGAGCAAATCACGAAGAAATCCGTGAACGTAGAGATGGTGCGCAAATCCAGGATGACGATCTCTTCCGCCTTTTTGTTCGAGGCGAGTTCCGCACAGGTTTTTGCTAGGTTTTCCGCGGTTATTTCGCTCGCTCCTGGTAAATGTTCTCGCGTCGAATGATTTCTTCGACTGCCTGAGGTACGAAATAGCGAATCGACCGTCCAGAGGCAATTCTCTTTCTGATTTCCGTGGCGGAGATGTCGATCCTGCGATGCACGATTGGATAAGGATGATCTGGTATTGCCCCGGTGCGGTCGAGAACAACGAAGTGAACCGCTTTTTTTAGCTCATCCGAGCGGTGCCACCTTGCGAGCGCTGGAATATTGTCTTCCCCGATGACGTAATAGATTTGCGCGTCGCCTTCTCGGATCTGGATTTCTTCGACTGTGTCAATCGCGTAAGAAGGAGCCGGACGACGCAGTTCGCAATCGTCCACTTCGAACCCGGCTTCTCCTTCAATGGC
The DNA here is from genome assembly GCA_044867565.1 of Candidatus Udaeobacter sp. GTDB lineage: Bacteria > Verrucomicrobiota > Verrucomicrobiia > Chthoniobacterales > UBA10450 > Udaeobacter. Next base: position 2,542 of record JBIOVE010000285.1, read on the forward strand.
TGCTCGTAACATCGATAATCGCACCTGCGGGCTAGCAGCGGGAGAACTTTTGAAGGCCGAGACAGCCGCTGGAACGAAGAATACTTTTTCGAGACCAAGCATCTCGCGCGCTTCACGAGCAAGAATCAGATGCCCATGATGGATAGGATCGAACGTCCCGCCGTAGATCGCGATTTTCATAATGGCGCAAGGATCCCCGCTTGCGAAATTTTCCGGCCGCGCGAGCGAGGATGCCTGCGCGACGACGTAAACTGCGCGAAGAAGTGCGGTTTTTTATTTTCTCCACGCAAGATCGACATCTAACTTCCGAAAGTATGAAGAGTAATTCTCTCGGTCAATTAATTCTCACCGGCGTTCCCGGCAAAGAGCTTGATTCTGAAACTGAAAAATTGTTTCGGCGAATCCAGCCCGGCGGTTTTATTCTGTTCGCGCGCAACATCGAAAGCGCGTCGCAACTGCGCAAGCTGATCGATCACTTGCGCAGCCTTAGCAAGATCGAGCCGATTATCACCATCGACCAGGAAGGCGGCCGCGTGTCCCGGTTGCGTTTGATCGGCAACGAGCCACCCAACGCTCAGCAGTTGCGCGACAAAGATGATGTCGATCTTATTCGCCGTCATGGCGAAATCACGGGAAGATTGCTGCGGCTTTTCGGTTTTAATCTCGACCTTTGTCCTGTGCTCGACATTTCTTTCGATGACGATGCCGACAATTCACTGCGCGGCCGCTGCTATGGAAAGACCGTGGAGCAAGTCGTTCGCAACGCCAGTGTATTTAACGAAGCAATGAGAGGTCAGGGGATCGCAAGCTGCGGCAAACATTTTCCCGGTTATTCGGCGGCAACAGTCGATGCGCATCATGATCTGCCGACGATCAACCGCACACGCGAAGAACTTGATCGCGAAGAACTCGCCGTGTTTCGCGCCTTTATTGGTAGAGATCGCGCAGTTGCGGGAGGCCGTCCGATGAATTCCGTCGACAGCGTGATGACTTGCCACGGTTGGTATCCATATTTCGAGCCAAAAAGAACGCCCGCGACATTGTCGCATCGCGTCGTGACGCAATTGCTGCGTCAGGAAATGGGCTTTGACGGCTTGATCATGACGGATGATCTCGACATGGGCGCGATCCTGAATGAATACGGACTTGAGGAAACAATCCGGCTTGCCATCGCGGCGGGCAACGATTTGGCCATGATCTGCCATCGCATTCCCGAAATCGAAAATGTGCATCGCATTCTCGGCATTTTGCCGCGCGACCAAATCGATCGCGCGCTTGCCAGCGTCGCACGCTTTAAGAAAAAACTCACGCCTCCTGACGAATTCTCCGAAGCCGCCTTTCGCAAGCTCGATAACGAAATCTGGGACCTCCGCGTCGCGGTTCTCGGCCAAGAGCGCGCCAAAGAACGCAGCCCCGAAGATGCCAAACGCTCACCAGTAGAAATGTACTAGGCGCATCCCCGAGCATAGTGCCCTGCGGAGCAGGACTGCGAGTGTAGATGGCAGGCAGGATGCTCGACTGCCTCACCGACAAGATGTCTGTGCCCCGAAATGTACGTGCTATCGTGCTTTTGCGCCCTTTGGTCGCGCCACAAGAAGGATGTCGCGGCCGACGAGGTAAAGGAGGCTGCACAGAACGAGAAATGGAATCAAGGCGAGCAGATCAGCATGGGTCCCATTAAAGAAGGGATTACTGGCCGTAGCCCAATCTTCGATCCGTTTCGTTATTGCTCCCAAATTCGGCGCGCCTTGCATAATGGCGATCACGATCCCTGCAAGTGCGCCGCCCGCGATGTAACCGGAAGCCAACAGGACTCCGGGGCTTTTGTCGCCTTCCGCCGTCAATTCCATCTCGGACAGATTCCTGTGACGGAACTTCACCTTCAAGTAACGATCCACCAACAACCGAATCATTCCGCCAATAAAAATGGGGCTGGAGGATGCCAGCGGCAAATAAACGCCAACGGCAAACGCAAGCGATGGAATCCCGCTCATTTCAAGCACGATCGCGATCATCACACCAAGAAGCACGAGGGCCCATGGCAATTTGCGACTCAGAATTCCCTTGATGATGTAGGACATGAGGGTTGCCTTCGGCGCGTCGAATTTCATTACGCTCGTCCCATCCGGCCGGACTTTATGGGTGCCGTTGATGCCGGGATCGACAAGGTAAACTGGAATGCCGGCGGCATTTACCAAATAACGCTCGGCGGCCCCGCCGGCCGGATCGGTTCGTTGCCAAACGCGGTATGTCTCTTTATCCGACAAGGCTTGTGGACCTCGAAGTTTTTCCCTTCCGCCGAGTTCGTTTGGAGGCGCGTGCAATTGGGTTGTAGCCGGCACCGGCACGTAAACGGTGTTGGCGTTGTTCAAGATCAAGAGCACGAACCCAAGCGTGAGCGCGGACGCGAGCGCGCCAAACAGGATCGCGATTTGTTGAAATTTGGGTGTCGATCCAACCAGAAAACCGGTCTTCAAATCCTGCGAGGTTGTTCCGCCATTGGAGGCAGCAATGCAGACGATTCCCCCAATCGAGAGCGCAGTCACAAAATAATTAGGGGCGGTCCAGCCGACGATGAGAAAAACCAAACAGGTGAGCAGCAGTGTCGCTACCGTCATTCCTGAAATCGGGTTGGAAGACGAGCCAATCTCGCCAGTCAATCTCGATGAAACCGTTACAAACAGAAAACCAAACAGGACGATCAAGAAGGCGCCGAGCAAATTCCACCGCAGATGCAGTTGCGGGACCGCCATAATCACTGCGATGATGGCGAGGCAACCGATGACCACCACACGCATCGACAAATCGCGATCGGTGCGCGGTGCATTTTCGCGCGGGCCGTGATGACCGAGCAAATCCGCCAGGCCACCTTTCAATCCGTGCCAGATCGTGGGAAGCGATCTAAAAAGGCTGATAATCCCTCCGGCTGCAACGCACCCCGCGCCGATGTAAAGAATGTAAAAACCCCGGATCTCGTTCGGCCCCATCTCGCTGATTGGAATGGTTCCAGGCGCGACCGGAGCAGTCATGCCATCGCCGAAGAATTTTATTGCAGGAATCAGAACGAGATACGAGAGCACGCCGCCTGCACACATGATCGAGGCGATTCGTGGCCCGATGATATAACCGACTCCAAGCAGAGCCGGCTCGATGGTGGCGGAGATTGAGCCGCCCTTAAATGGCGCCGCGAAAATCTTTTCCGGATCACCCTTCCACAGTTTGAACGCGCCCATCGCGGCCTGGTACAGAAAACCTATGCCGAATCCGCTAAAGATGACTTTGCCGCCGCTTGCAGCCTCTTCGTTAACGATCTCCGCGTTCGCGGTCGTATGTGTTCTGTCTGCAACCGCGAGCGATTCTTTCGACGCTGCTGCTTTTAAGACTTCGGCACAGGCGGTCCCCTCCGGATATTTCAGTAGGCCATGTTCCGCGACGATGAGCGCGCGACGCAGAGGAATCATCATCAATATGCCAAGCAAGCCGCCTAGAAGTGCCACCAGCATCACCCTGCTTATTTCCAAATCGAACCCGAGAATCATGATTGCGGGCATCGTCACTCCTAACCCGAAGGCGATCGATTCGCCGGCTGAGCCGGCAGTTTGCACGATGTTGTTTTGTAAAACGTTTGCGTCGCGAACTCTGAAAATCTTTGAAAATATGCGAAAGAAAGTGATGGATAGCACCGCGACCGGAATGGACGCGCTCACGGTCAACCCGACTTTCAGAACGAGGTAAAGCGACGAAGCTCCGAACACCATTCCGAGCAATGTGCCCGTGACTAAGTGCGGCAGCGTTAGCTCCGGCAATTTCGCCGACGCCGGAATGAACGGTTTAAAGTTAGCAGCCAGCGGATTGGTTGGGCGCGCCCCGACGATGTCAGGATATTCCTGCGGGGGATTCTTTAGATCGACGGTCGCCATTTGCGAGAGCTTTGGAAAAACACACTACAAGCGCAAGCGTCTTCTTTTGGGGAGCGCATACAGGACGTGACGCAAGCACAAGTGCGAATCGGCGCCTCATGTGCAGCGACGTCCGAATGCCACATTAAATTACGTCGCCTTGACCCCTCCGGCGACTCCAGACTATTCTCCGCTCTCGTCAGCCGGCCAGCGGGAGCCAGCTGCGTCCTATCACAATGGAAAGCAGCCATGCCAACAGTCACATCGTGAGCGCCAGCCAACCAACTCGCGCGAACGGGCGCATCGAACTCACCGTCCGCGGCCTGATTATAGGGATCCTCATCACGCTCGTGTTTACTGCGGCCAATGTGTACTTCGGTCTCAAGGCCGGTCTCACGTTTGCCACCTCGATTCCAGCGGCAGTGATTTCGATGGCGATACTGCGCGGCTTCAAGGGTTCGACGATCCAGGAAAACAACATTGTGCAGACGGTCGCGTCTGCTGCCGGCACGCTGTCGGCGATCATCTTCGTGCTGCCCGGTTTGATCATGATCGGCTGGTGGACTGGTTTTCCATTCTGGATCTCTTTCGCGATTTGCGCGCTGGGCGGCATTCTGGGTGTGATGTACTCCATCCCGTTGCGCCGCGCGTTGGTGACTACTTCGGACCTGCCTTACCCCGAAGGCGTTGCCTGCGCCGAAGTGTTGAAGGTCGGGAGCGCTGGCGGCACCAAGCAGGTCGCTTCCGACATTGAGCATGGCCGGGCCGGTCTGCTTGCGGTGCTCTGGGGTTCGATCGTGTCCGCCGTTTTTGCGCTCGTAGTTCAGACGCAGATATTCGCCTCCGATGTTGCGCAAACATTCCGCATCGGCAAGGGCGGCGCAGTGAGTGGTTATGACTTCTTTTTGTCATTTGCGCTTCTCGGGATTGGGCACCTGGTCGGTCTATCAGTCGGCATCGCGATGCTTATTGGCGCACTGATTGGCTGGGGCTGGGGTGTACCGCACTACTCGGCACTCGCACAAGATGTCACGACGACCGCGAGCGCACTGGCATTTAGCACGTGGAGTCAGAAGGTACGTTTCATCGGTGCTGGGGCGATTGGTGTTTCGGCCATTTGGACGCTACTGAAATTGGTTAAACCGGTTGCGAGCGGTCTGGCCGGAGCGATGGCGGCTTCGCGTACGCGCAAGGCTGGTAAAGCCGATACGCTGCCGATCACGGAGCGCGATATTCCGATCGGCATTGTTGGTCTTGTCACGTTGGTCTGCATGCTGCCGATCGCGTGGCTGCTCGGTTATTTTGGAAACATAAGCGGCCTCGGCACACATGTGACCACACTCGCCATCGGCGGTGTTGCCTACGTGGTTTTGATGAGCTTCTTCGTCTCGGCAGTCTGCGGTTACATGGCCGGCCTGATTGGTTCGTCGAACAGCCCGCTCTCTGGCATTGGCATTCTCGTGGTGATCGGCGCCGCGTTGCTACTCGTATTCGGCATCAAGCCTTATGTATCACCGGATGCGGGCAAGGCACTGATGGCGTTCGCGCTGTTTACGACCGCAGTGATCTTTAACGTGGCCGCCATTGCTAATAATAACTTGCAGGACCTGAAGACGGGTCAACTTGTCGATGCAACACCTTGGAGACAGCAGGTGGCGCTCGTGATTGGTGTCGTCGCGGGCGCGGCCGTGATTCCGCCGGTGCTCAATCTGGTGAATCACGCCTACGGTTTTGTCGGAGCGCCGGGTGCGGAGTTACGTCCGAATCCGCTGCCCGCGCCACAGGCCGGCTTGATCTCCTCGTTAGCGCGAGGCGTGATCAGCGGCGAAATCGATTGGAGTCTAATCAAAACGGGCGGGTTGATCGGTGTCTGCATCATCTTGCTCGACGAAATCCTCGCGCGCACGACTAAACGGATGCGTGTTCCGCCGCTTGCCGTGGGCCTGGGCATCTATCTGCCGACACAAAGCACACTGATGATCGTCGTAGGCTCCATCGTCGGCTCTTTCTACGATAAGCGCGCCGGTCGCAGCGCCCGCCCCGAAGCTCGGAAACAGCTTGGCGTGCTCTTGGCCTCGGGCCTGATCGTCGGCGAAGGCATTATCGGTGTTCTGACCTCGGCGATAATCGTCTTCTCTGGAAAGGACGCACCGCTGGCGCTGGTCGGTCCGGGCTTTGCGACCGCCGCGAAGATCATCGGTGGCCTGGCTTTCGCGGCCATCGCGGCAGTGCTGTATCGCTGGATCTGGCGGTTGGCGAGGGCATGATCCGTTCTGGACGTTGCTTTCGCATTTCGATTGCGATTACGAACATGAGCACGAGCGCGAAACGAAAGTGGAACTGGTCGCTCTGGCTGGTTTTTTCAGTTACACATTTTTCGCGCAATTCCCAATCACGTGCGATTTTCCCTGGGCGAATCTCTTGTCGTTTGCTGTGGACAATTCGTTGGGCCAATCTCACGGAAAACATTGCAGTCCGTGCGCGTCCCGAGCAGGTGCTAAAGCCTTTGAGGAAATGGGCGGCCAAGCCGCTCGCTAGAGATAGCAACCGGCGCAGCTGCTGCTACGGCAGGACAGCAGCTGACACAGCTGCCGCCACAGCGCAATGATTGACGGCGCGCGGCGAAATCAATAACTTCAGCGCGCGTGCATCCTGAACTGGAACAACTGCTCGTTCTTCAAGATCGACAACAAAAGATCAAGCAAATCGAGACCGAAATAGAGACCGTACCGCTGCAACGGAAAAGTCTTGAGGCGCAAATGGCTGCGAGCGCGGCGGGCGTTGAAGCGCTCAAGCAAAAAGCGCGACACGTCGAAATGGACCGCAAGAAACTTGAACTCGATGTGGGCACCCGTGCCGAGTCCGTC
>JBIOVE010000286.1:0-9054 GCA_044867565.1 Candidatus Udaeobacter sp.
GCCGATCCAGGTGATAGCAACAATTGTGAGTGTGTTCATAGGTAATTAACTGGTTCAACGATCTCATGACGAAATCGTATGATTTCATCATCGCGCTTTCATTCGGGCAATCAAAGTATCGGCCATCGTGGCAGGCGTATCAGCGACCGCGATCCCGGCGGCTTTCAGCGCCTCGATCTTTCCTGCGGCTGTCCCTCTTCCTCCGGATACGATCGCACCGGCATGCCCCATCCGGCGTCCCGGCGGGGCTGTCATGCCAGCGATAAATGCTGCGACCGGCTTCTTGCAGTTCGCTTTGATCCATTCGGCCGCTTCTTCTTCCGCCGAGCCGCCGATTTCTCCGATCAAGATCATCGCATCGGTATGCTGATCTTCGTTGAACAGTTTGACTGCATCGAGATGTGATATGCCATGAATGGGATCCCCGCCGATGCCGATGCAAGTCGATTGGCCGTAGCCGCGTGAAGTCAATTGCCAGACTGCCTCATAAGTGAGTGTTCCAGAACGCGAGATCACGCCAACACTTCCCGGCATATGAATGTAGCCTGGCATGATGCCGATCTTGCAAGCGCCCGGAGTGATGATTCCGGGACAGTTCGGACCGATTAAGCGGCTCGGTTTCCCCTTCATTTGCGCTTTCACGCGCATCATGTCCATCACCGGAATCCCTTCCGTGATGCAAACAACCAGCTCTACTCCTGCATCGATTGCTTCGAGGATTGAATCCGCAGCGGCCGCGGCAGGCACGAAAATCATCGAGGCGTGGCATAGGGTCTTTTGTCGCGCTTCCCAGACCGTATCGAACACGGGCACTTCGCCATCAAATATTTGCCCGCCTTTCCCCGGCGTTACCCCGGCAACGACGTTCGTGCCGTAATCCATGCACTGCCGCGTATGAAACGCGCCCGCGCTGCCCGTAATTCCCTGCACGACGAGCCGTGTATTCTTGTCGACAAGAACAGACATGGGTTAGTAGCCGGAAATAGCGATCAGCTCTTTCGCTTGTGCACGACGAGTTTGTTGCCGTCTGGATCGCGAAATTGCGCCATCCAACAAACCGGTGTCTCGAATTTATCGAGATCGAAGGTAACGCCGCGCTCTTTAAGCTTGGCGATGGCCGAATCGATATCTTCCACTTCGAATGCAATGGTTGTTCCGTCACGTGAGGGTTTCCAAGCCGGATGGCACCCAACCCCAATCGTCGTCGCGCCGAGATCGTACTCGACCCACGCGCCGCCCATTGCAGTCGTGCTTGGCTTCAATTCGAGTGTCTCCTGATAAAATTTCCGTGCGCGCTCCGCGTCGCTCACGGCAATGGCGATGAATGCTACTTCTTTAGTAATCATGAACAGATTCCTTTCTCGGCTTCGGGTTTCAATTTGTGGATGATCAACTTGTTGCCGTCTGGATCTTGCACAACGGCCATGTGACAGCACGGCGTTTCGAACGGTTCGGCTGCAAAAGGTACACGTCGATCCTTCAATCGCTTGATCGCGTCATCAAAATCTTCGACTTCGAAGGCGGCGCCCGTTCCCTGATCGGATGGTGTCCAGGTATCGTTTACGTTGGCGATTGCCAGTGTGTTCCCGCCCACTGCATATTCGATCCATTTTCCGCCCATCATTTGCTCCGCGACTTTCAAGCCAAGCACGTCTTCATAAAATTGACGTGCCCGTTTCATGTCTGTCACGGGAGTCGCTACAAAACCGATTTCTTTGATTTTCATTTCTTGCTTCCCGCCGCTTTCACAGCTTTCTGCGCGGCATCAGCCAGATCGTCCGCCGCAATGACGGCCAGACCCGATTCCGCGATCAATTTTTTTCCTAGTTTCACATTTGTTCCCTCGAGGCGAACGATCAGCGGCACAGACAGCTTCACCGTTTTCGCCGCGTTGATGATGCCCTGCGCAATGACATCGCACTTCATGATGCCGCCAAAGATATTGACGAGGATCGCTTTTACGTTGCTATCGGAGATCAGAATCTTAAACGCTTCGGTCACTTGTTCTTCCCTGGCGCCGCCGCCCACGTCGAGAAAATTGGCCGGCTCCCCGCCGTAAAATTTGATGATATCCATCGTGGCCATGGCCAGGCCGGCGCCGTTCACGAGGCACGCAATGTTGCCGTTCAGCCCGATGTAACTGAGGCCGTGCCTCGACGCTTCGACTTCGCGCGAGTCCTCTTCTGCAATGTCGCGCATCGCTGCAATCTCTGGATGCCGATAAAGCGCGTTGTCATCGAAATTAAACTTTGCATCGAGCGCGAGTACCTCTCCCTTGGTCGTAAGAACCAGCGGATTCACTTCGACCATCGAGCAATCGAACGCGATGAATGTGCGATACAGCCCTTCGAATAATTTGGAAGCGCCCTTTAACTGCAACGACTCAAAGCCGAGTTGCTTCGCCAGTTTGCGCGTCTGAAATGGTTGCAGACCGGCCAACGGATCAATCGCTTCGCGAATGATTTTCTCAGGAGATCTCGCCGCGACGGTTTCAATTTCGACTCCGCCTTCGGTGCTCGCCACAATTAGTGGCGCGGCGGTGGCTCGATCGAGCAGGATCGCGAAATAGATTTCGCGCGCGATCTCGGCGGATTCGGCCACGAGCACTTTGTTTACAACGCGCCCAGCGGGCCCGGTCTGATGCGTCACCAGAATTTGCCCGAGCATCTTGTCGGCAAGCTCGCGCACTTCTGCCGGTGTTTTGCGAACATGAACTCCGCCCTTGAATCCATTCTTGAACGCTCCCTTCCCGCGTCCGCCAGCATGAATTTGTGCTTTAACGACAATATCAACATCGCCGAGCTCATGGGCGATTTGTTCCGCTTCATCGAGTGTTGACGCGACTTTGCCTCGCGTCGTTGCCACATCGAATCTTTGCAGCAACTCCCTGGCTTGATATTCGTGAATGTTCATTCGCTTACCTGCCCGGCAGACCGGTGCAATTAGCTCGCGTTACACACTACGGCAACGGTTTTTCTATAACGAGCCGGCACACCCGCGCAGGAAAAGCGTTCATCGAGGTCTAGCACCACGTTTATGCCGTTGTAAGGCACGCGCATCGCTTGCCGACTCTACGGCGAGCAAACGACGCGCTTGCCCCAGAATTACAATTCCTCCATCGGGTCAAACCTTCGGTTGTGGCCGAGCCGCGCTGCGAGAGTTGCTATTCATTTTCGTTCCTGCCCAAAAAGCGTTCCGACCGTGCGTTGCTCGGTCGGAGGTTCAAGTGCGTTGACGAATTTCCGAAACCGCGCGGAAAAGACTTCAGGACGAAGTTTCCAATAGTGAGCTATCCCGGGCGCAGCAACGTAATGTCGAAGAAGTCCATGCCAGCCCTCCCACAACTCCCTGTCCATCAATCCATAAACATAATGAAAATGAATTGTCTCAAAGGCTTTCAGGAATTGGTAGGTTGCATGAAAGAAGCGCGCCCGATCTTCAGTGGAGAGTGCACTGAGATCTTCGAGACCCACTCGCCAGATCCGTTCCAGCTCCGCGTTCTCCATGAAAGGCTTGGTCACGTCGCGCAGGGCTGTAGCCGCGGCATCTTGCGTGGCGAGCTTGGCCACGCGTGTACTGCGATGCACTTGCAAGGCGAGATATAGCACCGACAAAACGACAGCGACCGAGCCGATTAATTGCGAGATCGCGCTAACCGCTTCCCAGTTCATCCCTGTGTTATACCACAGGCAAATGGTTGGTTGCTACTTCACTGGGGCGGCGACTGTGAGAACGATCTTCCCGCGCGTATGTCCGGTCGCGACTTGTTCCTGTGCTTTGATCGCGTCGGAAAGCGGGAACGTTTGCGACACGATCACCTTGATCTTTTTCTCGTCGATCAACTTACCGATCTCAGCGAGCTCATCTGAATTCGGTTCCACACTAAGCGCTGCGCCGCGAATGCCATGTTTATCGAGTTCAGCCGGGTCCGGGCGGCCAACGATCGACACAATGAATCCACCTTTCTTTACCACTCCGTACGAACGCGCAAGCGTATCCTTGCCAACTGAATCGAGCACGACATCCACATCCTTCGCGATGTCCTCGAATTTCTGCTTCGTGTAATCGATTGCCACGTCCGCGCCCAATTGCTTGAGCAGGTCCTGATTTGCAGTCGAGGCGGTGGCGATCACCTTCGCCCCACGCGCCTTGGCGATTTGAATCGCAAACGTTCCAACGCCGCCCGATCCACCGTGAATAAGCACGGCCTGGCCCGCGTTCAGTTTCGCGGTGTCGATTAACGCCTGCCACGCCGTCAATGCGACAATTGGTACCGCCGCGGCTTCAATGTCATTGATCGAGTTCGACTTCAGCGCTGCCTCGGCTTCGGTTGCCACTGCATATTCGGCGTAGCCACCGCCATCCTTGAGCTCGGTGTATGCAAATACCGAATCACCGGTTTTGAACTTCGTGATTTTTGATCCCGCCTTTTCCACCACTCCAGCGAAATCAGATCCGGGAATGAAAGGCAGCCTTGTCCCGAAAAACTTCGCGTATCTGCCCGAGCGAAGGGAGGCATCTACGGGGTTTACACCGGCCGCGATCACGCGAATCAGAATCTGATCATCTTTTGGCTCCGGTCGCGCAACGTCCTCGTACCTCAATACCTCGGGACCACCGTACTCATGCACCACAATCGCTTTCATCGTTGACTTGGACGGTTGCGCAAATGACGCAGCTGCTAATGTCGTCATGAAAATGGACAGAAGAAATTGCTTAAAAGTTCGTATCGCCCCGTGGCATAGGCTTCTAGCCTGTGGGTCCGTGGGCAGCCATGCCGGCCAGTGGAAAATCCACAGGCTCGCCCGCCGTATGGCCGGACGAGTCCGCCCGACTGGCGGACAAGATGCCCGTCGTCCCCCGCAACCAGGATGCCTATGCCCCAATCCCATAGCTTTTCAACAGCGCTACAAGCGAAAAATCGGATTCGGTCAGAAAGCCCTCAGTTTTACTGAGCCTTGACGAAAGTGTGCAATACAATCAGCCACTCTCCGTCCCGCTTAGTCCACACGCTTGCAGAATTATATGTGCCCGACGTGTCCCGCCCGGCAGACGTAGCCTGCGTCGTGACTTTGTACGTAACTACCGCGATTTTCGGGCTCGGGAAAACCACTTTCATATCGCTGAACGAGTTCTCACGCACATCGTACTTCTCGATATCCGAGACTTCGGTGTCCGCGTTTTTGATTCCGTCCGCATCGACGCCCATAAAGTCCGGCGCCAGATACTTTTTGAACGCCTCCGCCTGCTTGTTCTTAAATGCCTCCGTAACTGATTTTTCCAAATTCATGATCGTCGCCTCCGTGGTCGCCGATTTGGCCAGCTGTTGGGGGATCGCCTGAGCGAAGCAAATAGGAGCAGCCGCAATTAAGGTCGTACAACAAAGAAGTAATCGTTTTTTCATAGGTGATTTTCTAGTCGAATCGCCTGACGCGGTCGAATCTTTTTCGATTTCTGATCTCCCTGGCCGCCGCAGCCTCGGCGAAGGCGACTGACTTCTGACTTTGACTCATTCGTCTCACCCGGCTGGAGACGAAGGTGGTTCTAACGGCGGATTCAGCGTAGATGGCGATGGCGCAGGCGTTGACAACAAAATTGGCGAAAACTCCTGTGGCATGAAATTCGCCCACACATCGTAATCCGATCCGAATTGGCGAAGAAATAAGAGCCCAAACGCACGCAGACAGACAAATAATGGCAGCAGGATGACTGTTCCAACATAGGGAAGCGCACCCAGGCAACAGGTCGCGCAAGTCACGATTGTGCCGATTATCAGCACCGCCAGAACCAAAACGACGCCAAACAAGCAAAACAAAAGAAAAGAACCAGGATTGCGCGCTATCAGAAGCGCTACGTCACAAAAGGCCTCCACCGCTCGGCAACGCCTTCGATACATCACGGGCACCATGAAGTAAGTGACAACCCCAATAAGAATGCTGATCGAAAACCAAAACATAAAAAGTAAGACAAGCAACCCAATCGACATGATCGAGCTCGTTTCGACTGCACGGTGCCCCAACCAGCCCAGCGCAATAAGACCCGCAACCGTTATCGCTACCAGCACGAGCATCCCGAGCAGAATCAGCAGCAAAAACAAAAAGTAACTATTTCCTTCCTTGCGATACTCACGCCATGGCTCGACGATTGCCGCCCGGTTTCGGACGATGCAATCCGCAAAGACAAAATTGCCGCGCGCCTTCAACCAGGTGACCACAATAATGAACGCGAAAACAAACAGAGCAACGCAAGCGATTACGACTGGCAGCCACGGCTTCCACTGCTCTAAATTCGCCGGAATCGCAGGAGTGGCTCGATGCGGTTGAAAATTCCCGAACGGCGACGGGGAATTGATGCCGACGCCCCCAAAGTGTCCAGAGAGAAACGCCGCGAATCCAATGACGAGCCATTTTGTTAAATCGAACGGCTGAAAGAGAATCTTCTTCATCAACTCGAACGCTTCACCAAACGGTTTGAAGATTTCGATTTTTGGCTCGGTTCCATTCATGGGCGTGATCTTGAACCGCTTCGACCAAGGCAATCAAGCGCGTTGTTGCTTCCTCAACGAGCGCCCGCATGTTCTTGATTGGCGATGTTGGACAGGAAAAGAAAATTTATCGAGACGATCGATGAAAGTAAGAGCGACGTGATAACGCTCGCAAAACGTCGCTATCCAATCGGCGCGGAACTAATTGGCGAAAACGAGACCCATTTTCGCGTTTGGGCGCCGAAAGCGCAGCATGTCGATCTCGTTCTGGAAGAGAGCGCAGCGAAAAACGCAAAGCGAACATTTCATCCGCTGGAAGCTGAGGAAAGTGGATATTTTTCCGGTGCCGCCAACGTCGGCGCGGGCGCTTGCTATCGGTTTCGCGTAAACAACGCCGAAAATTTCCATCCCGATCCCGCGTCCCGCTTTCAGCCTGATGGGCCGCACGGTTCCTCGCAAGTTGTCGATCCAACGCAGTTCCAATGGACGGATAAAGAATGGCGGGGAAGGAAATTGAAAGGCCAAATCATCTACGAGTTACACGTCGGCACATTCACAAAGGAAGGGACGTGGCGAGCTGCGGCCGAGCAGTTGGCGGAGCTGGCGCGCATCGGCATCACCGTAGTCGAGATGATGCCGATCGCGGATTTTCCGGGAAAGTTCGGATGGGGATATGACGGTGTCGACCTTTTCGCTCCGACACATCTATATGGGACACCGGACGATCTCCGCGCCTTTGTGAATCGCGCGCACTCGTTAGGCCTGGCCGTGATTCTGGACGTGGTTTACAACCACTTCGGTCCCGACGGAAATTATCTCGCGGTTTATTCCAACGATTATTTGACTCGGGAAAAGGAAAACGATTGGGGCGACTCGATCAACTTCGATGGTTCAAACTCAGGGCCGGTCCGCGAATTTTTCATTACCAATGGGCGTTACTGGATCGAAGAATTCCGTTTCGATGGATTCCGCTTCGACGCGACGCAAAGCATCTTGGACAACTCTGACGAATACGTCGTAGGCGCTATCGGCCGCGCCGCGCGTGAGGCGGCGGGTGTGCGCTCGATCATTTTGATCGCGGAAAACGAGCGGCAGGAAGCCAAATTGATTCAACCGCGCAGTGAAGGCGGCGACGATCTCGACGCGATTTGGAACGACGACTTTCATCACAGCGCTGTCATCGCGCTCACTGGAAAACGAGAAGCTTATTACACGGATTACCTCGGTTTACCGCAGGAATTCATTTCGGCGGCCAAGTACGGTTATCTTTTTCAAGGCCAACCCTACGTCTGGCAGGAAGCGCCTCGCGGCACATTGATATTTGGAGCGCCACCGGAAGCATTCGTCGCTTTCATCGAGAATCACGATCAGGTTTCAAACACCGCCACAGGTGAGCGACTCCGTTTCCAAACCTCGCCTGGCCGTTATCGCGCCATGACCACGCTGCTTTTGCTTGGACCATGGACACCGTTGCTTTTTCAGGGCCAGGAGTTCGGCGCTTCGACGCCGTTTACATTTTTTACAGACACGGGAGATGGCCCGATGCGTGAGGCCATTCGCAAGGGACGCTTCGAATTTCTCGCGCAGTTCCCCTCGCTTGCGACCGACGAAGTGCAGAAACGGTTGCCGGTGCCATCCGATCCGGAAGTTTTTGCAAGCTCCAAGCTTGATTTCTCGGAGCGAGAGAAGAACAGGCAATTCTACGATCTGCATATCGATCTTTTGCGATTGCGCCGTGAAGACTCGCGCTTTCGCGAGCAGAAACCGGGTGGAGTGGACGGGGCTGTGCTCGGACCGAAGAGTTTTGTGCTTCGCTATTTCAGCGACGGAAATGCTGACGATCGCTTGCTCGTGGTAAACCTTGGCGAGCGCCAATCGCTTGCCCCGATTCCGGAACCGTTGCTGGCGCCACCGCTCGGCTTGGAATGGGAAACACTTTGGTCGAGCGAATCAACCCGTTACGGCGGGCCCGGAGTGGCGACCGTCGCGACGCAAGGCAGTTGGACATTGCCGGCGGAAGCAGCTGTGGCATTTCGGCTCGTGCTCGAAAAGGCACCGCGACGCCAACCGAAACGACGAAAATTGGGCTGAGTAATTTCGTTGTCCGCCTCGACACCCAGTGAATAAGCAATTTGAAACAAGGCGGCCAGTGATCCGTGCGATGCCGTGGGATGGCGCGCACATGTCGCGGGAGCTCTTACTCGACCGTGAGTGGCTCGTGACGAACGGCCTTGGCGGCTATGCGTCCGGCACCGTTTCAGGCGCGGTGACACGGCGTTATCACGGCCTGCTCATTGCCGCTCTGCCAGTGCCACTCGGACGCGTAGTAATGTGGAACCATGTCTCGGAATTTCTACGCTTCAGTGACGACGACGTGATTTCGCTCGGTGCGGAAGAACGCGCCGGGGGCCAGCTTGATTTAAAAGGCGCCGACCATCTAACCGAATTCCGACTCGAGGATGGGCTTCCGGTCTGGACATATCGAGTTCGTGAAGTTCTGGTCGAGAAGCGCGTCCTGCTTCCTCATTTGCAAAACACGGTCCACGTCAGTTACCAGGTGATCTCAAAAG
>JBIOVE010000287.1:0-6201 GCA_044867565.1 Candidatus Udaeobacter sp.
TTGCATCGATAGTCAGTGGCGAATCCAGCTCCCGTTCCTTCGCGGTGCTCCCAAACGGTCGCGAAAGACGGTTTGTCACACCAATGTAAAGGACCGAGTGATTGCGATTCGTGACAATATAAATCCAAAAGTTGTAATCGCGTGCCATCGTTCGGAATTAACACTGAGAGATTCCTCGACTTCGCTCGGAATGACAAATCGGGGCCTCCACATGACACAGAAACGGCTGCGCGTCTTATCTGGTTCGTCAGCCCGAACCTCTCGTCGGACGGAAATGATTTGGTTTTGGAATAAACGATATCTGCAAAGTCAACTCCGAAGGCTTTCGCGAGCACATCCAATTTTTCGAATTTGAACATGCTGCCAGTGTGAATGATTCGCGGTCCATCAGCAATTGCGATTGACCTGGCCGATAGCACGATAGTTGATGGCTGATAGCTAATTGGGCTCGGAGCGCCTGAAGGGGACGATCGGCAATCAGCTATTGGCTATTGGCTATTCGCTCATACGCTATCGTCGTGTTCACCGGCCTGATCGAGGAAATCGGCACTGTGGTTGCCGTGCGCGCCAGCGATCGCGGCACCCAGTTGCAAATTGCTGCGCCGACTACCGCGAGAAAAATGCGCAGCGGTGACAGCGCGGCCGTGAATGGCTGTTGCCTGACATTAAGCTCGCAGCGCGGCGATCATCTTACTTTCGACCTTCTCGAGGAAACAATTGCTCGCACGAATCTAAAAGTGTTGCGTCCCGACACTCCAGTAAATCTCGAGCGCCCTCTCTCCGCAGACGGGCGCCTCGGCGGACATTTTGTGCAGGGGCACATCGACTGCACTTCGCGGATTTTGGCTTTTGAGAAGCACGGAGGCGACCATCGTTTGGAAGTTGAGCTACCTGTTGAATTCGCGCATTACGTCGTCACTAAAGGTTCAATCGCAATCAACGGCATCAGCCTCACGGTTGCTGAAGTCCTGCCGAAAAGCTTCGTCGTGTGGATTATCCCTCACACGAAACGCCACACGAATCTCGATCGCGCCCAAGCCGGCGATTTACTGAATCTTGAGTTCGACATCCTTGGCAAGTACGTCGAGAAAATGCTTTCGCGCCACGAAACCTAACCACACGAATTGACACGAGTAACGGCCAGTTATTGAATTGGTGTTCATTCGTGTCCATTCGTGGTTAAAAAATGACCACACACAGCCCCACCAAGGACGATCCACGCCCTCGCGTGGTGGGCGTAATCATGTCTCGCGCAGATCTGGATTTCGCCATCCGAATGCGCAAGCCGCCGGATTTGTTTGAACTGCGGCTGGATCATCTCGTGCGCATCGTTGGTGAACTGGAAAAAAAATTACCGAGATTACGTGCACCGCTCATTATCACTGCGCGGAATCCGCAGGAAGGCGGTGCAAATAAGTTGTCCCTCCGCCAGCGGCGCGATCTGCTTTTTCGATTCTTACCCCGGGCCCGGTATCTCGATGTCGAATTGCGGTCGGCGTCTGCCCTCGGTTCGTTACTCAAATTAGCGCGAAAAAAAAATGTGCGGCGCATTATTTCGTTTCATGACCTGAAAGGGACATCAGATTTGCGTCGCTTGCAGGCCAAAGCCCGTGCGGCGAAATCGCTTGGCGCAGATATTTTCAAGGTTGCAGCGCGTACCGACAGACCGGCGCAACTCGCGCGATTGCTCGGCCTTTTCACAAAAAGAGATGTCGATCTTTGCGTGAGCGCGATGGGAATCGGCAAACTTGGCGCCATTTCGCGCGTTCTGCTCGCCTATCGCGGCTCGGCTCTTGTCTACGGCTCGCTTGGCGAAAGCGACATCGAAGGCCAAATGTCGCTCGAACAACTTCGCGCGTTCGGAATTGGCGCCGCTAGCCAATGCTAGTTGCTGATCGGCTGGGTCGAACGCTCGTTGGCAATTAGCTATCAGCCATCAGCTATAGGCCAATCGGTGCGCTTGCCATTCCCGCTTCGCGTATATTTTACAAGAAGAACACCCACGCCATGGCTGCATCTGTAATTTTACCTGAGCAAATGCCGGTCATGCCTTTGCCCGGCGCCTTGCTTTTTCCACACGCGCTGCTCCCGCTTTACATCTTCGAGCCGCGCTATCGGCAGATGCTGAAGCATGCCCTCGCTCATCACCGCATGTTTTGCGTCGCGCTGATCAAACCGGACTGCACCGACTGGCAATCCCCAGCCGATTTTTTTCACACTGCTGGCCTCGGTCTCATTCGCGCCTGTGTCGAACGCGGTGATGGCACTTCGAACCTGATCCTGCAAGGATTGGAGCGCGTACGGTTGAGGAATTTCGAACAGGAAACGCCATTCCCGATCGCCACAATTGATTCGCTTGAAAGCGACTCCGTCTCTTCGGTTGAAACTGAGGCGCTCGCCACCAAAGTGCTGGAGCTGTATTCCAGCCTCAAGGGGGATGGCCAACGGCAGCTTCCGCCCAAAGTGGATCGGTACCTCTCCGATTTGAGCGACCCGGAAATGCTCGCTGATCTCGTTGCCTCAACATTCGTGAGCGATCCGTTGAACCGCCAGCGCGTCTTGGAAGAGCTCTCGATCAATCAACGGCTGCGGCTCGTGATTCAATATCTGCGGGAAGAAAGCGGCAGCGCGGGAGAGTGACTGTAGCCGCCGACCTCTGGGCGGCGCGGCGCGCGCATCTTAGCCCCTTCAGCGCCGCGCTTCGCAGAGCGAAGCGTCTACAAATCGCGCCTCGCACAACAAGGCGGCTACAGGCGAATCCGCTCATACTCTTCCATCAAATACCGATCGGTCATTCCGGCGATGTAATCACATACTGTGCGATGCAGTCCTTCCGCTTCAATTCGTTTTGCCGCCGCCTCGCCAAGCCGGTCAGGATCGGCAAGATACGCCTCGAAAACTTTTTTGAGCATCTCGCACGCACGCCGGTTCACATCAGCGACGCGTGGATGATAGTAAACATTCTGGTATAAGAATTTCCGCAGCGCGCGGTTTGCTCGAAACAAATCGTCGCTGTACCGGATCAGGGGCAGCGGCTGCCGGCGCGCTTCCTCCGCGCTTTGCACACTTGCATCAGCAATCGATTGCGCGCTGGCTTTTATTACATCGCGCACTTGCACGTCGATGATGTCGCGAATGATCAACTTGTGCAGCTCGGGTTCGCGCGCGTCAGGATAACGAGAAATTACCGCGCGATGGCTTCGCCGCCAGACTTCGTTTTCTTCCAGTTGTGCCGCGCTCAAGATTTCAAAATCGACCGCGTCATCGAGATCATGACTGTAATAAGTGACCTCGTCCGCGAGATCCGCGATCTGCGCCTCCAAACTGGGACGAGTTACCAAGGGCTGGTGTTTTCGCAAACCGTCCCGCACTTCGAACGTCAGGTTTAAGCCCGGAAAACCCGGATAGGGATTTTCGAGCAGCTCCACGACCCGCAAACTCTGGCGGTTGTGATCGAACCCGCCATGGTCGCGCATACATTCGGCCAGCATCTCTTCTCCTGAGTGGCCAAACGGCGAATGGCCCAAATCGTGGGCGAGCGCGATCGCTTCGGCGAGGTCTTCGTTCAGCGCTAAGGCGCGCGCGATTGTGCGGCTGATCGAGGCCACTTCGATCGAATGGGTCAAGCGCGTGCGCAAATGATCGCCCGTCCCGTTCAGGAAAACTTGCGTTTTGTACTCGAGCCGGCGAAAAGCGCGCGAATGAATAATCCGCGCCCGATCGCGTTGAAATTCCATGCGGTACTCGTGACTGGGCTCCGGATATTCTCGACCGCGCGAATCGCCTGACTTCTGTGCAAAGGGTGCAAGAGTCGCACGCTCGGTTGCTTCCATTTCCTCGCGCGACTTGTAGCCGCTTCGCTCTGCGAAGCGAGGCGCAGACATTGGCTGCTCGATTGTGCCCCTGCTCACGCTGCGATTATTCGCTCGTAATCGACTCTTTGGCGAGACTGGAATTCCACCCGCCCAGTTGTAGCTCTGTTGGAAAGCTTAGCACGGCTGGTTGTCATTCCGAGCGAAGTCGAGGAATCTCTCGTTATTAACCAGTGATCCCGCAGTGGCGGGAGATTCCGCTCGACATGACAGCAGTGGAGTTGGTTTCTCAACAGAGCCAAGCACTGTGAAGAAGAAAGCTCACCCGCTCATAAGACCGAACACTTCGGGGCAGACACGGAATCGCGGTTGGATTCTCGGAATAGTGTTGGTTTTGGCGACCGCCGTTGCCTACCAACAAGCGTGGCACGCCGGTTACGTTTGGGATGACGACGTTTACGTCACGGGAAACAAACTGCTCACCGCGCCGGATGGATTGAAGCGGATCTGGTTTTCTCTCGAATCACCATCACAATATTTCCCGCTGGTCTACACAACTTTTCGAATTGAACACGGGCTCTGGGGATTGAACCCGGCAGGTTATCACTGCGTTAATATTCTGCTGCATATCCTCAACGCGCTGCTCGTTTGGCGATTGCTCTACGTTCTGCGAGTGCCCGGTGCGTGGCTGGCCGCGGCGATCTTCGCATTGCATCCGGTGCAGGTGGAATCGGTAGCCTGGATTACTGAACGGAAGAATGTCTTGATGGGCGTTTTCTTTCTGCTGGCGTTGCTGTCGTGGACCAGATTCTTGGAGGCGCACGCCAGACAAACGTGGAAATTTTACGTTTTGGCGCTCATCTTCTATGCGTTGGCGCTTCTGAGCAAGACAACAGCCTGCACGCTTCCCGCGGCGTTGTTTTTGATTTTGTGGTGGAAAAAGAAGCCGATCAACTGGCAACAGCTTATGCAAATCGCGCCGTTCGTCGTGCTGGGCATCGGCATGGGTCTGGTGAGCATCTGGTGGGAGCGATATCATCAGGGAACACAGGGGGAAATTTTTCAGATCGGACCGCTGGAACGGATTCTCGTAGCAAGTCGGGCGCTCTGGTTTTATGCGAGCAAGCTGCTTTGGCCGTCGAACCTGACGTTCATCTATCCGCGCTGGACGATTTCGCCGGCTAATCCGTTTGATTACGTCTGGCTGTTAGCGATCATCGCCCTTGCTGCTGTGATTTACATCACCAGGCGTTACACCGGGCGGGGCGTCGAAATTGCGGCGCTGTTTTTTGTAGCAACCCTCAGTCCAACGCTGGGAGTCATCATGCTCTACACGTTCCGTTTTACGTTCGTCGCCGACCATTACCAATATCTTGCCTGCATCGGCCCCCTGGCGCTGGCGGCGGCTGGAATCACAACCGCGTTCGGCCTTCTCGACAGAAGAAGATGGCTGCTGCAGCCGGTTATTTGCGGCGTCCTGCTGTTGTCGCTCGGCGTGCTAACCTGGCGGCAATGCGGGATGTATCGCGATACAGAAACGCTCTGGCGATGGACGATTTCCCGGAACCCGAGTTCGTGGATGGCTTACAATAACCTCGGCACTGCGCTCCTGAAGACAGGGAGGGTGGATGAGGCCGTCTCTCAATTCGACAAGGCGTTGGAAATTCAGCCGGGCTACGCCGTGGCACACAACAATCTGGGCAACGCCTTTCTGCGACTTGGGCGTGCTGCCGATTCATACGCGCATTTGCAAAAAGCTCTGGAATTCGACCCCAATAATGCCGAAGCGCATAACAACATGGGTAACACACTTGTACAAATGGGACGCGCGGATGACGCCGCTGATCATTATAGGAAAGCAGTGGAGATCGATCCAAGCTACGTCGAAGCGCACAATAATCTCGGGGCCCTTTCCCTGCAGACCGGGCGCTTCGACGAGTCCATTGCTCATCTGCAAAAGGCGCTGACTATAAATCCGGATAACGCCGACGCGCACAATAATCTGGCTAATACACTCCTGCGAATGGGACAGATTGATGACGCCCTCGTTCATTACAATAAAGCCTTGGAACTCAAGCCAACCGATGCAAATGCGCAGAATAACCTCGCCTGGCTGCTGGCTACTTTTCCGGACGCACGCATCCGCGACGGACCGAGGGCGGTCCAACTGGCAGAACATGCAGACAAATTATCGGGAGGCGGCAACCCTGTTATTATCGCTACGTTATCGGCCGCTTATGCTGAGACCGGTCGGTTTCCAGATGCGGTGAAAACTGCTCGCCGCGCGTTGGATTTGGCTAATGGCAACGGCGCCGCGGACCTGGCCGCTGCGATTAAAGCCCAGATCGCACTTTACGAAATTGGGATTCCTTCTCGAGAGGCGCCAAAT
>JBIOVE010000288.1:0-3533 GCA_044867565.1 Candidatus Udaeobacter sp.
ATCGCCAGGACTTTCTTCGCTTCATCTTGCTTGATGACGAAGCGATCCAGATGCGCCTTGATATCACGCGGTAGAAAATCGAATTCGAATTCTTGATGATCGGTTTTCTCCGGCTTTTCATCCTCAACTGCCGCAGCCGGTTCCGGCTCGGCGAATGTCGCCACCGAGACGCGATCGCCGAAGTTCGATTTCATGAACTCCGTGATCTTGGCTTTCAATTCTTCCGGCGAAGGAAATGGCGGTGGCGGGTTTTGTTCCATGTTTGGGATGAAAAAGGTCGCGCGAAAATCGATTATGGCAACGATTCGTCTAAAAATCTGACTCTCGGACGCGGAATTTGTTCATCTTCAGACCGCTGCGCGTCTTCAAACCCCTGTAGCCGCTTCCGTGTGGGAAGCGCGAGGCTGAGGCCCATTGCAATGCTTGCGCCGCGCGTCTCACAGAGACGCGGCTACAGCAATCATCAGCGCAATTTGGTAGGGCGCGGGCCCTGAGCGACGTCGAAGCGGGGCGCGTCTCTATCGAGGTTGGGGAATATCCGGAAACAGTTGTGAAATCTGTTCCCGATACTGTGCTTTGGTCTTGGCAGCCGCCTGTGCCAGTTCTCGAGCAATTTTCGTTTGCCCGAACTCGCTCGCAAAGACGGCGCAGCGCCACTGTCGATCCGCCGCGTCCGGTGCGGATGGTTGGATGAACGAGGTGGAAACCGTGAGCAACGCTTTCGGCGGAAGCTCTGTCCACGTAACTCGTGCAATGCCGTATCGAAGCTTCAAACTGACGCTCTCATTGGTTGCGCTCGTGATGCCCGTGTACTTGGCGCCGCTGCTGTCTGAAATTGCGCCGGAGAAATGCCCGCGATTGAGATCGTCGATCAGGCCCTCCTTCCAATCGATCAACCATTGCGCCTTTTCTTCTGCTGCTTTCTGTGACTGTTTCAGCGACGCGTCGCTCAATCGCACATTCTTAATCGCCTCAGCCGCTTCGGCGAAATTATAGAGGGCGCTCTGTTCTCTGTAATTGGAGAGTGCGGTGTTCCATGAACCAATTTCAACGTCGGGAATCTTTCGTTCGTTCTTGGCACGCGTTGCGTCACCCGCCTTCGGCGTGCTCTTGACCAACGGAGCCAAAGGAGCCGGCGACGTCCTCACTTGAGCATTCTCGTGCGGCCTGCGAGCAAGAAAGAAGATTGCTGCCACCACCAGCACGACAAGCAAAGCTCCTGTAATGAAAAGCCATCGCCGCGGCCGTATGCCTGCGATATTGCCATTGCCCGTGCTCTCCAGCGTGCGCTGCGCCTGCTCAAGTTCTGCGACAAGTTCGTCGTAAGAAGAAAAGCGTTGAGCGGGGTCAGCCGCGATCATCCGCTGAAAAACGGTGGCCGTAGCCTCAGACACTTTCGGCGCGACGGCGCGCAAATCGAGCGGCTGTTGTTTTAACTCGTGCAACTCGATCGCAAAATTCGTATTGCCTTCAATCGGCGCCTTGCCTGCGATGGCGTGAAAAAGCGTGGCGCCAAGACTGTAAATATCGCTTCGGAAGTCCTCCGGCTCATTGTTTAATCGTTCCGGCGCGACATAATATGGAGTGCCCCAAATCACGCCTTCTGTTTCCGATCCTCGCGCTGCGACGCCCGCCAGGCCAAAGTCACTTATCTTCGCCGTTTGTTCATCGACAAACAAAATGTTGGCGGGCTTCACGTCGCGATGAATCAGACCCTGTCGATGCGCTGCATGGAGCCCTTTCGCAACTTGAATGCCGGTCTCGAGTACTTGCTTTTCCGGTAAGTGCGTTCGCTGCTCGATCAGGTCATCGAGGCTGCCATGATCGACCAGCTCCATGACCACATAAAATTGTCCATGATCGGTTCCGGAAGTGAAGACCTGTATGACATTGGGATGGCTCACGGAGGCAGCAATGCGCGCCTCTTGTTGTAATCGAGGCGCGTGGTCTCCCTCACTGCTCAGATCCCTGCGCAACAGTTTCAGGGCCACAAACCGATCCAGCAGTGTATCGCGCGCTTTGTAAACCGTGCCCATCCCGCCGACACCAAGCGTCTCGACCACAACGAAATGATCGAATGTCCGTTCCACCTGCATTTTGTCGCCGCAGTTCGGACAGACCACGTGCGTCAGCGGCTCTGCGTTCGTCGTATCGGTAGCCGTGCCACACGCGGGGCATTCTTGTGTCATCGCAGGCTCCCTTTAATCGGCATCAGCACCGATTGTAACATTCAGGGATTTTGGAGCAATGAAATGGCGAGTTGTAGTCCCGATACGTCGGGACGACGCCGGTTTTTGGTGGTTTCGCGCTGCCGGGATCACTGATCCCAGCTACAATACCCTCTGGTTATGGAACGACTTCCAACCGAAAATTCGACAAGGATCGAATTCCTCGTGTCAAAAACGGATGCAAAGCTTCGCCTCGATCGTTTTTTGGCAAAGCAGCTTCCGGAATACTCGCGCTCCCGACTTCAGCAATTGATTCGCGCCGGGCTCGTTCGGCTCAATGGAGCAATCAGCCGGCCGCGTCAGATTGTGCGGAGCGGTGATAAAGTCGAACTTACCGAACCGCCGCTCGAAAAGATTGAGAGTCAACCAGAGCCCATTCCGCTCGATATTCTCTTCGACGACGATGATCTCATCGTCATAAATAAACCAGCTGGGCTCGTCGTTCATCCCGGCGCAGGCCACCGCGCAGGCACGCTGGTGAACGCTTTGCTGCATCATTGCACGACCCTGTCAGGAATCGGCGGAAAAGAACGGCCCGGCATCGTTCACCGCCTGGATAAGGAAACAAGCGGCTGCCTTGTCGTTGCAAAAAGCGATGCGGCGCATTGGGAATTGTCGAAGCAGTTTGCTGAACGCACAGTCGAGAAGATTTATCTCGCGCTCGTTGCCGGAAAATTACGCAAAACGACGGGCGTGATCGAAGAAAAAATCGGACGACATCCTGTACATCGACAACGAATGAGCGTAGCTGCATCCCGTGGACGCGCCGCCAGGACTGAATATCGCGTCGTTGGCTCGGGAGATCAGGCTAGCCTCGTTGAGTGCCGGTTGCACAGCGGACGCACCCACCAAATTCGCGTCCATCTTCATCATCTCGGTCACCCGGTCTTGGGCGACAAAGTTTACGGAGCACGTTCAGCAAAGGATTTTCCACGACAAATGCTGCACGCCTGGAAACTTGGATTTCGACATCCAACCACCGGCGAATGGAAAAATTTTGAAGCGCCGTTGCCGAATGATTTTAATCAGGCTATCGCGGCAAACGGTTTGGAGTTCCGCCTTCAGGCGGTCCGGGCTAATGTCATCTCATGACGGCGTATTAGGCGACCTTGAATTATATTCATCATAATCCGGTGCAACATGGATACGTAACGCGCTGGACGGATTGGTCCTGGAGCAGTGCAACAGAATATCTAACGCAAACGGGAGTGAACAAAGCGAAGCAAAGGCTGGGACGAACCAGAGATGTAATTTGTTTGGAGTTCCCCATTCACACAATAAATTGCAGCCATGTCGACCGCCTAA
>JBIOVE010000289.1:0-6033 GCA_044867565.1 Candidatus Udaeobacter sp.
TCGCGACGATCGAAAGATTTCGATCTATACGTTCGACCCCATCATGTCGATGCAGCCATCGATGCGCTTGCCCGGGCCGGATACAAATCTGAAAAGACATTTCCACATTGGCTGGCCAAAGCCGGAAGCGGCCGGATGTACATTGACCTGATTTTTCGTGCCGGCAATGGGTTATGCGAGGTCGATGACTCCTGGTTCGAGCGCGCGCACGATGACAAACTTCTTGGCTTGCGTGTGAAAATTTGTGCACCTGAGGAGATGATTTGGATGAAGGCGTACATCATGGAGCGCGAACGGTTCGATGGTGCTGATATCGCGCATATTCTTCAGAGCTGCGCAGAGAAATTGGATTGGCCGCATCTTGTTCGCCTTTTCGGGCCCGATTGGCGCGTGCTGCTGAGTCATTTGGTGTTGTTCGGTTACATTTATCCTACCGAGCACGGGCGAATCCCCGCCGCCATTATGGATGATCTGATCTCGCGACTCCAACATGACGCGCCGGCTACTGGGCCCGATCGCCTGTGCCGCGGCACGCTGCTTTCACGAAAGCAATATCTGCTGGACATCCAGGAGCGGGGATTTCGCGATGCACGCCTGGAAGAACGTGCGCACATGGATACGGGCGACATTGCCCGTTGGACGAAGGCGATCGCAAAAGAGGACAAGGCACGCCAAACGGAAGGACTGTAGCAGAGACGCGGCTACAACAAGGGTGGAGTCGGCGTCGATGTTGGCGTTGGACTCAGCTCGCCAGGTGCGGGTGAAACTGGCGGCGATGGAGTCGCCGAAGCGCTTGCCAGCCTAGTTCTGATGTCATCGAGCAGTTTTTTTTCTTCCATGTAAATGTTCGCACCTTCAGTTGCCGCAATGTACTCCTTCGCTGCGTCGATTTGGTTTGCGTCGAGCAGTAACAGCGCGACGTAAACCGCCGCGTGCGGATCGTGTAACTGGTCTGGCGGCAATTTTTGTATAATCTCAAGGCCCTCGGCGCTTCGTCCAAGGCGATGGAGGGAAAACGCGTAAGTTACGGCGCAGTTGAGTTCGTTTGGCGCGCGGTCGTACGCCTCCTTGGCGAGGTCGTGCGATCGTTTTGTATCCTGGTCGATATTTAGACCCAGTCGCGCGAGATCTGCTGTGATCGGCGCCTCGTTGGGAGAGCTTTCGTGCAACCGTTGGAGAATGTCATGGAGTTTTTCGAGATTGTTATTTGCGCGATAAAGCTGACGAAGTGCGTCCAGCGCCTCACGCCGCATCGGCGGATTCTTCGCGACACGGAGCCAAAGTTGTTCGGATTCTTTCTCGAGGTCCCATTTCGAAGCGAGGCGCGCGAGATCAAGTTCGCGCTCCGGTTGCTCATTTGTCGCTTGTTCAGCCGAGCCCCAAAGGGTTTCGAATTCGGCATGCGGGCCGTTTTGTGATGATCGCCGTGTTGCAATTGCCTGATATGCAAGGCGCAGGTAGTCAGATTCGCCCCACGATCCGGTACCCGTCCAGCGTTTCAAACGCGACCAGTTTTTTGTGTTCGCATATGCGCCCGCAACTGCGATCGAAACAGGCGGAGACGTAAGTTTATCTGCCGATAACTTATCGATCCATTTAACAACGTCGCCGGCGAGTCCGTTTTCGTTCATCCAGTTTATGAGCGACGCGAGCTCGGGCGGATTGCGCACAGCAAATGGTTTCACTCTTTCCAACAGAGGACGGAACTTTTTCTCGTCGAGTTTTCGATAAAAGTTCAGGCAGAGGAGGTAATCGCCGAACGTGACCTCCTGCGACATTTGGAGTTGTTGCGCGAAGTTATCCGCCGCGGCGAGATCGTTGCGTGCCACGGCGTCATTGAGCAATCCGCGCAACGCGCCGGTGCGGAACGGAGCGACTTTGCTGAGTCGATCGAGGACGTCGCGCGCTTTTGTGCTCTTTTCCGTATCGCTGGACTGGATTTGCAGCGCGGCGAGATTGAACTGGTAGAGATCGTTGGCCGGCTCTTTCTTTACAGCAGCGGCGAATTGCTCTTCTTGCTCGGTGAGATTTCCTTCCGCACGGGCCAGCCAGCCCGCAACCACATGAAAAGCGGCGCTGTCATGATCGTTGGGGGAGACCCTGTCCAGCGCTTTTCGCGCGAGATCGATCTGCCCAAAGCGCAACGCCGCCGAGGCGAGGTTGAGCTGGCTGTCGGGATTCTTTGGAAGCAATCGCGCGATTTGTGCGCGCCACGAGACGGCCTCCTCAAGGTTTTGTTTTTCCGCTGCTTCTGCCAGAATGTAATACGCCGCGACGGAGTTCGGATCCACCGTCAAAACTTCACGCGCATTCTGCGCTGCCTGGTTAAATTTTTCCTCTTGCAGCATCGAAGCCGCTTGATGCAGCAAACGCCTTTGATGCCAGTCCTTATACAATTTTGAACCGTAACTGAAGCAAGCGACGCCCAGCAGGACAGCGGCTGCCAATGCAGGGATTACAACGGCGAGACGGACCGGCCATGGTCGTCCTCGGAAGGAAGAATAAATTCCGGAAAAGAATCGGGCAGTACGTTTGTGCCCGGCATTCTTGATTTTTTCCTCCATTCTCGTGTCCTATCCCGCCGCGTCGTAAAATTGCAGCGCTCGCCGATCTTCCCATCCACAGGCTCTTAAGGTTGTGTTGCTGCCTCGGATTCTTCAATCACAGGAACTTCTTCGATCGATTCCATGACCTCTTCCCTCAAACGCCTGCCCCAGACGTACCGCGCCAGTAAAACCTTGAGCGTTGCGGTTAACGGCACGGCCAGGAGGGGTCCGAGTACTCCGCCAATTATCAAACCCCAGACAAAGATCGATACGATGACAGTCATCGGATGCAGCCCGACATAGTTTCCCACAATGCGCGGGGCGTAGAAGATGGCTTCGAGATTTTGTATCACGATGAAAATCACCGTTACCCCGATCGGGTGCGCCCAATCGCCCCATTGAAAAGCGGCAATAAGAACGGCTGGCACCCAGCAGATGATGATCCCGAGGTACGGGACCATCGTGAGGACGACTACCATTAACCCGATCAGTGGCGCAAAGTTGAGCCCGAAAAGCGTCAGCGCCGTGCCGATGACTATGCCGTCCACCACACAAACGAGCAGCTGCCCCCGAAAATATGCGGTGACGTATTTATTGATCTCCGATAACACTTCGGCGACTTCGTCCTTGAAGGGGGACGCACGCAGCGGCAGGTAGTCTTTCCATCTCTTTTCGATGCGCGGTCTTTCTTTTAGCAGGAAAAATAAATAAATCGGCACCAGGATGAGACTGAGCAAAAAACCTGTGGCGCCAAGAAATCCGCCGATGCTTTTCTTTAAAATTCCCCAGAACTTTTCCGCCAGCGTCGGAAGCGCTCGCTGAAGATTAGGCATTTGTTTTTCCACATAAGCTTGAATGCGCTGGCGTTCGGCAGTGGTAAGCTTGGAAGGACTGGGCGCGATTGTTTCGCTCGGCGATGCGAACGTCCGTGGCGCGGCTGGCGAAGCCGTAGCAGTCGCAGTTGGTTGCGGCTGAGGAGAGGGTGAAGCGGGGCCGATGAGCCAGTCTGTGAGACTCGTCGATGGAGACTTTCCGTGGGTTCCGCCAAATACCCCGAATGTTTGATCAAATCGGTAGATTAGATCAACAATGCGATCGCGCGCTTTTTCTGTGTAGGCAGGAACTTCCTTCGCGAAATTCGCGCTTTGGATTGAGATGGTTGGGACGAGCCAGGCGACCAGTCCGCCTAGCGCAAAAAAGGCGATCGCGAAAAGAAGAGCCACCGCCTTCGCGCGACTAAGCGCGCCTCGAGACATTTTCGTGACAAGCGGATCAAGCAGGTAAGTGAGAATCCCCGCGATGGCGACTGGGATCAGGATTGGCTGAAGGAAGCTGAGAATGTTGGCGCCAGTCCAGATGACCGTGCCAACGATGACGATTAGAAGAACAATAAAGAAGCCGGTAAGAGCCGCCCACATCATCTTGCGCTGCCAGGGTGTGGGATAATCCTTCATCTGTGCGTCACGCATTGCTCTGGTTTTAGAGAAGACGTATGCTCGGTCGCTTTGTCATTCGTCATTCGGGCCTCGCAGCTTTTCAACACAGCCAAGTGGTTTCAAAAGTGAAATTCCTAATCACTGTGTAGGAGTCATCTTTGCTGGGGCGCCTTTGCCGATTGTCGTCTTGGTGCTTTCGATCTTGTCTGCGAGATTCTTATTTTTCGGATCGAGTGCCAGCGCTTTTTGCCACGATTCCAACGCCTCTGGCACATGATCCAATTTCAAATACGTGTCGCCAATGTGTTCGAACACGATAGGGTCTTTCCGATCCATGTTTTCCGCAGCGCGAAGCAGGTCGGCTAGCGCCTGATCAAATTTGCCCTGTTTGAACTCAACCCAGCCAAGGCTGTCGAGGTAAGAGCCATTGTTCGGTTCAATCTGCAGCGCGCGTCTGACCATCTCCTCGGCTTCGTCCAGATGCATGTTGTGATCCGCCCACATGTAACCAAGGTAGTTGTAAGCTTCCGCGGCGTTCACGGGATCGAGCGCGATTGATTTGCGAAGCAGGTCAGCCGCCTTGTCATACAACCCGGCCTGTTCGGCCGTCACGCCATAGTTGAAGTAGAATTTCGCGTTTACGATTTCGTTGTCCTGGTTGAGTTCGGCTTCGTGCAGCGCTTCCTCAAAAGTCGCCACTGCTCGCTGGGTTTGTTTCGCTTCGCGCTGAGCAACAGCCAGATAATAAACGATCTCCGGAGCGCCTCGGAACCGGCGACGTGCTTCTGCCAGCATTTTCACGGCGCGCTCGGGATCTTTCAGAGGTCCGAGGAGCAGTTCTGCCAACCGCAAAAATGTGCCGGCATGATTGGGATCAATCAGCAGGCTTTGCTCGTAATTTGCGGCCACTTTGGCGAACCTGGCTCTAGCTTCATCCAGCCGGTTTTCGCGCTGAAGCGATCGCGCTTCATCGTCCAAAACCTGGGCAAGCAATTCATACGGTTGATATTTTTCCGGATGCTCCTTGATGATTTGCTCGAGCATTTCAACCGCTTTACCGCGCTGATTTGTCAAAATGAACCCGGTCGCCAGTTTTTCCCGCGCATTGGCATCGTCTGGCTGCAGCTCGAGCACGCGCAGATAGAGCGGGATTGCCTCCTTTAGCTGCTCGGATGAAGCATAGTAATCCGCAACGTCTTTGAGGACCGCGGGATCATCGTTGGCGTGTTCTGCCGCTTTTTTGAAAATTTCGTTGACCCGTCTCAATTCATCCGGCTTCGGCAGTGAGTCTGGTGTGAACAGAACGGCGACGTAAAGTTTCCCGAGTCGCGTCCAGAAACTCGCGTCCTCGCTGCGAACTTTTGTGGCGCGATCCAAAACGTCGAGCGCTTTTTTCTCTTCGCCGGCGGCCAGTTCGATTTCACAAAGACGCTGATACGCCTCTATGTCTTGCGGATTCAGAGCGATGGCGCGGTTGGCATAATCGACGGCCTGGTCCGTTCTCTTGAGATACCTGGCGTAGATGAAAGCCAGTTGGCGATAAGGCTCGGCATCGTTCGGGTTCGCTTTAATGGCGTCTTTCAGAACGTCGATCGCCTGTGGAAAATCCTCCTGCCGTATCAGCAAAACGGCCACGCGCGACGCGAGTTCCGATTGGCCGGGATCGACATTAAGCACTTTGCGATACGCCTCCAGCGCTTTTTCCATCTCGCCGTTTTCCTCGAACGCCATTCCTTCGACAAAATGCGCGAGCGCTCCCGCTTTGCGTTCGCCCTCTGGACGCAACGCCAGGTCCGCGGCCGGCTTGAGACTGAACGAATCATCCTGCTTGTCGGCTTTTTTTATCCCCGCGGGCGAGGGCCCAATCCTGGGTGACAAAGTTCGCGGCGTTCGGGCGATTGCGGAGCTCACCGCGGCGAGGAAAACAAGCGCGAAAAGAAAACATCCGAGCGGCGAAACACACCGCTTTCTCTGTTCCCTCATACTTCCGATTCTAGCTTTCGGTAGTGTATTCGGCAAACCGGCCTTCGCCTAACGCGCTGCGGAAGCTG
>JBIOVE010000290.1:0-4116 GCA_044867565.1 Candidatus Udaeobacter sp.
GCCGAAGAGCCGAACGGCGATAATCGAAGCGACCGCGATGAGGATGCTTTGCAAGAGTGCCAACCAAACCGCGAGGCGAAATAGGGCGTGGCTGCGAGCGCGGTCGCCAGCGGCTTCGGATCGCGCGATAAAAGCGACGATCGCGTTATCGAGGCCGAACAAACCGATCTTGCTCAGCAGCTCAATCGTCGCCCACGCAACCAGATACGTGCCGAGGGCAGCCGGCCCAAGGAGCCGCGCGACGAGAAAAGTAAAGACGCCGCGAAAGTTCGACGCCAGCATCGCGATCGTGTTGAGGAACGCGCCGCGTTTTAGCTCTGAACCCGCCTCGTCGACGGGCAGCGCTACATCGGGCGGCGGCGCGGCGCGTAGCGTGCTCTCAAGTGTGCTCACTGACTTGGGCGGCTGCCACTCTCCGGCAAATCGGTTTGACGCGAATGCGTTGACTCAATTCGTTTGTCCGGTATCTCGCGAATCCGGTCACGCGCTTGGGCGATTTCTATATTACATAACATATATCATGGGAAAGAGAGCCTTGATTCATTTCTTTCGCCGAAATGCGCTCGACGTAACAGCGTAAACTAACATTCGCGCTCATATTGTCTCGACGCTACAATCGAGTGCTCGGACCGCCAAAATTCTTTCGTAAAGTGTTCTGTCACGTGTGCCCGAGCGTTTCAGCGACGTGCGTCCGGCTCGCGTTTCGCGAAGCGATGGTCTTCGAACTCCATCAAATCCATAACGGAGCACGTCGCTAAAGAGTCCTGGCATTGTGGAGATGTATCGCTCTTGCTTCAGGAGCGCATGGGCGCGAAGGTCACGGTTGACGACATTCTAGATTGCCTAGCTGCAATGAGGTACCGTCCGACGAGCGCTCCCCAGCAAAATTGCCGCAACGATGTCGTAACACAAGCTGGGTGTGCGACTTCGAGGAACTCGCGAGTCCTGAGAATTTCGGGATTGTCGATTCTAACGCTCCTCAAAAATCGAAATATGCGTGCCGCGCGCGTGACTTGCAATAATGCGGCCATCTTTCATTTCGTGAATCCAATCGCAGGCCTTGGCGATGATCGGGTTGTGCGTGGCGAGGAGCAGCGCCTTCCCGCCTTGCTGCACGATGTTTCGTAGCAGTTCAAACGCGCGCTCGGAATTAGCCGTATCCAGGTTACCTGTTGGCTCGTCTGCCAAAATCACTCGCGGATCGTTGGCCAATGCACGCGCGATAGCGACACGCTGTTGTTCGCCTCCCGAAAGATGACGGCTCGGTCTGCGCAATTTGTCGCCTAATCCAACCGCTTCCAGCAATCCAGCAGCCCGATCGCGCATCTCGTTGTCGGAAAGCTCGCCGAGCTTGCGCATCGGGATCATCACATTCTCCTGCGCGGTAAAGTCCTCCATCAGGAAATGGAATTGAAAAATAAAGCCGATGAACTTGCTGCGTTTTTGTGCCATCTCGTCATCGCTGAGGTGCGACACCGGCTCCGATTCAATTGACACCTGGCCCGCATCGGGCGGATCGAGCAGGCCCAGAATGTAGAGCAACGTGCTCTTGCCACACCCAGATGGGCCAACAATCGAATGGATGCTGCCCGGTTCGAGATCGACCGAAACTCCCCGCAGCGCATGGACGCGCGATTCGTCTTCGCCCAGATAACGCTCGATTCCTTCGCAACTGAGGCAGATTTCCGCGTTCATCTGGAACCTCGAATTGTGACTACCGGTGGCAGCCCTGCAGCACGACGCGCCGGAACATAACTTGCGATGAACACGGCAACGATCGCGAGAAACGTCGCAAAGATGTAGTGCCGCCAATCCCATGTCACCAGGAAATGGTCGGCGTAAAGCAACCCGCGGATGCGGATAGGAATGTGCGACACTCCCCAGGTCATCAGTGCGCCAAGCAAACAGCCAAGCAGAGATCCAGCCACGGCGATCAGTGCACCCTGCCACAGGAAAATCGCGCTGATGTCGATTCGCCGGTAACCCATCGAGCGCAAAATTGCGATTTCCTTTATCTTCGCCAGGACAGACATGGTCAGCACATTAAAAATGCCGAAGCCGGCGAGCAGGATGATGAGCGAGACAGTAATGGCTACGGACATTCTTAAGGTCAGAAAAAGTTGCAGCGTGCTTTCCTCGCGCTCCTGCCAGCTCGACGCGCCATGCTGAAATAGCATTTCGAAATGTCTGGCGAGGGCCGGTGCGCTGTCGGGATCACGCAGCTTGTAAATAATCATCGACGCTCCGAAAGGTCTTTGCAGCAGGGTCTGGGCGATCCGGGCATGTGAGTAAACTCGGGTTGCATCAATCGATCCGACGCCCGCGCGCGCGATCGCCGCAACGGTGAAACGCCAGTACTCGCCGCTGGGCGAAAGCAATTGCACCGTGTCGCCGATTCCGACTTGAAGTATCTCAGCCAAACGGGAACCGACGATGACTGAACTCGTATTATTTCGAAAATCATCGAATTTGCCTTCAACCAATTGATGCAGAAGATCGGTCGTTTGCGCGTGGAGAGCGGGATCGATTCCGTAAAGATCGACTGTCGCGTCCTCAAATCCGGCGCGCGCGCTAACTGTCCCGCGCAGGACCGGTGAACACGAAACCACGTTGGAAAATTGCCT
Source organism: Candidatus Udaeobacter sp. (assembly GCA_044867565.1). Lineage (GTDB taxonomy): Bacteria > Verrucomicrobiota > Verrucomicrobiia > Chthoniobacterales > UBA10450 > Udaeobacter. The sequence goes on from JBIOVE010000290.1 coordinate 2,625, forward strand.
GCTCACTCGCATGATTTCATTCGCGTCGGTAATCCCCTCAAAATAGAGGCGTCGTGGCGCTTTGCCGTTTGAACTCCTGGAGGAGACCATGAGCGGTTCGTAGCGGGGGCGGAAACGGGACTTGATAACAACCGCGCCATTGCTTCCGATGGTTGAGTCAATAAAATGCCGGGCAAAACCTTGTGTCTGCGCCTGGGTGCAGATGAAAATGGCGACTCCGAAGACGACGCCGCTCAGGCTAAGGAGCAACGCCCGTTTGCGATGGGTCAAAAAACGCAGGGCAATATAAAGTGGCGGCGTCACGGTTCCTTCGGTGGCGGAGGTAAGCTGGCCCTTCGTTTCCGCACCGGTTCTCCGGGCCGCAATTTATCCTGGCCGGACACGACCACTTGATCGCCTTCTCTGAGGCCACTTATGGCTTCTGCGTAATCGAGGGTCCGAAATCCGACCTTCACCGTGCGAGAACGCACAATTCTTCCTTTCACAATCAGCGCCTGATCGACAAGAAGCGCGCGTGTTGGCATGAGCAAGACATTTGGATGTGTGCCAGTGATGATGTTCATTTCGCCGGTCATTCCGGCCATCAAATTGACAGGCGGATCTTCCATCTCCAACACGATGGTATAACGCTGAGTGGTCGGATCGGCCGCTGGCTGGATGGATGTAACCTCCGCGGCGAAAGACCGGGTTCGATAAGCATACAATTGGAGCTTTGCCTTCATCCCCGGTTTCACCTCGCCCACGTCCTCTTCGTTCACTTCGCCGCGAACGTAATTCTTGTGCGAGGAGACCGTGAACAGTTCGTTGCCGTCCGAAACCAGTTCACCATCGATCGTCTGGACGTTGGTGAGCAGTCCGTCGATGGGCGAACGGACCTCCGAACTTTTCATCTGTGCTTCGAGCTTTTTAGTGGTCTCCTCGAGCGCGTTGAGATTACGATCCCGCTCGATACGCTCCGCCTCCACGGCGCCTCGCAGCCGATTCACTTCGCTCTTCGACTTCTCGTATTCAACCGCTGGCACGCTTCCTGACGCGACCACTTTTTCGAGCCGTTGCAGATTATCTTCTGCCGCCTTGAGCAATTCCGCCGAAGGAAGCGCGAGCGCGGCGCGTTGTATGGCGGCGTCCAAATCCGTACGCGCCTGCTTCAGTTGCCGGGCGGTTGCCTCGTCAGCGATGGTTGCCAGCGGCTGCCCTTTTTCCACACTCTTCCCGATCGCGCCGCGTCCAGCCGAAAAAGGCTCCGCCAACTGGATGAAACCGGAATTCTGGGCGCGAACGTGCACGACAAACGCGGGCTCGATCCGCACCGTGCCGTAAACCGCGGAGATGGCCGTGCCGCGGCGGACTGGAGCCACTTCCGCGACCGGCATCAGGAAGTAGTACGCCACCGCGAAAACGAGCCCGATCGCAACTCCACCGCTCCACAAAACCTTTTTGGATTCCGGCAATTTCAATCGCTGGAACTAATGCACGTTTTGCGCGGTGTCGT
>JBIOVE010000291.1:0-5183 GCA_044867565.1 Candidatus Udaeobacter sp.
TCGGCGAGCGCTTTTCCAGACTCGAATAAAGACCTGCTGTGCAATATCTTCCACGTCCGAATTGCTGCCCAGCATGCGCGCGACCGTGCCCGCCACCAGAGCTTGATGCCGCTCGATAAGTTCCTCAAAGGCGCTCGTGTCGCCCCGACTTACCAATTGCATGAGTCGCACGTCCTCAGCGTCTTCCTCCGATCTTGCTGGACTTCCTGGATCCTTGCCAGACATCGGTCACTTAGACGTTTGCATCAGGCGAATTTGCTAAAAAAATGGGAATGACGAAAAACTCTCCTCTGCCACATTCGTCGCCATGGTTTTTGTTGCAAGCTGGAAGCGCTCTGTGCATTCTTGGTTGCTGAGGACGTTGTCTTGACCGGATGAATTACTTGCTTATTCCAAAAGAACTTAGGTCGATCGCCGAAAAAGTTGAGGCGCGGCGGCGGATTTCGGAGGGGGATGCTCTTACTCTCTATCGTTCAAGCGATCTTAATGCGCTTGGAATGATCGCCAATGTTGTGCGCGAACGAAAGAACGGCAACTACGCGACCTATATTCACAATCGCTACATCAATTACTCCAACATTTGCATCCTTTCCTGCCAGTTTTGCGCTTTCGCTGCCAAGAAACGAGATGCACATGCTTTTGAATACGCGATTGACGAAATTATCCGCGTGGTGAGCGATGCGCTCCGCCTAGGGGTCACGGAAGTGCACATGGTCGGCGGGTTTCATCCAACCTTGAAGAAAGATTGGTATCTCCAGCTTTTGCGCGAGCTGCGCGGGCTGGATCCCGATCTTCACATCAAAGCCTTCACCGCCATCGAAGTGCGTCACCTTGCGCAACGGGTCTTTCGCATGCCGATCCGCGACACGCTCGAAACTCTGCGCGAAGCAGGCCTCGGTTCAATAACCGGCGGCGGGGCGGAGATTTTCGATGCGGTGGTCCGTGACACAATTTGCCGTGGGAAAGAAACCGCTGCCGAGTGGCTCGACGTTCATCGCACCTGGCACCAAATGGGCGGCCGCAGCACCTGCACCATGCTCTACGGGCACATCGAAACGCAAGCTCACCGCGTCGATCATTTGCGCCAGCTTCGCGAATTGCAGGACGAGACCGGTGGCTTTGCCGGTTTTGTTCCTTTTGCCTTCGAGCCGCAGACCACAGTGCTCTCACACATAAAACGCGTTTCCGCGTTTGAGCAGCTTCGCAATCTTGCCGTCAGCCGCATTTATCTTGATAACGTCGAACATCTCACGGCTTACTGGGTCAGTCTTGGTTTGCCGTTGGCACAGGTCTCGCTCAGCTACGGTGTGGATGATCTGCATGGCACAATTTTGGAGGAAAAGATTTTCCACATGGCTGGAGCAACCACTCCGCAACAACAGAGCGTGGCGGCACTCGAACACGTCATTCGGGAGGCTGGCCGCGAGCCGGCCCAGCGCGACAGTCATTATTGCCATTTGAACGGCGCGAGGCGAGTCAGTCGGCCTAACGAACGCGAATCAGTCTGCGCTTGAAGGAAAAATGTGATGAGTGATCGGTGAACAGTGATCGGAGCCCGACATTCCTGATCACGGATCACCGATCACGAATCCCTTGAACTCTCCGCGCATCGGCTGCGTCAAATACCTCAACGCCCGTCCACTTATCCACGGCTGGCCGGATGCTGTCACGTTCGATCATCCCTCCGCCCTTTGTACACAGCTTGCCCGGGGCGATCTCGACGTCGCGCTCGTCTCCAGTTTTGAATTTCTGCGCAACCCGATCTATCGAGTTGTTGATGACATTTCGATTTCGTCTGCTGGACCGGTTTACAGCGTCGTAGTGGCGCATCGCGGCGAAATTTCCGAGCTTGGAGAAATTGAGATCGACCCGGCTTCGGAAACTTCTGGGAATTTGTTACGATGTTTGCTCGCAGAGCTGGGTCTAAAAGCGCGCCTGATTCGGAACACAGGCAAAATGCCTATGTTCCCGGCATCACAGCACGCGCAATTGCTCATCGGCGATCAAGCCATCCGCTTCCGGCAAGAACACGGGGAGCAATTTCGTTTCTGGGATCTCGGCGAACAATGGAACAAGCTCGTCGGTCTTCCCTTCGTGTACGCGCTCTGGTTGATCCGGCCTGAGGTTCGTGACTTTAAATCCCTCGCGAAGCGCCTACGCCAGCTGCGCGATAAAAATCTGTCAAAAATCGACCAGTTAATTGTGGACGAAAAAGATTTCGATCACGATTTTTGCGCCCGCTATTACCATGACCATTTGCGATTCAGCTTTGGAGAAAAGGAAAAGGCAGGCTTGCGCGAGTTTCATAAGCGCTGCATCGAACTGCGGCTTCTGCCACAGGAGCATTTGGATCTTGAAGCCTGGGATTTGGAACTTCCGCTCCGCTGCATATGAAGCGCAGCGGAGAGTTGCGCATCGGTATTTCCGGTTGGCGCTATCCTGGGTGGCGTGGAAAATTTTATCCGAAAGGCTTGCCGCAGCGGCGCGAACTTGAATATGCGAGCCGCACACTGAATTCGGTCGAGATCAACGGATCATTCTATTCGCTTCAACTGCCATCGAGTTATCAACTGTGGTATTCAGAGACGCCAGGCGATTTTGTTTTCGCAGTCAAAGCCGCGCGTTACATCACGCACATGAAAAAACTGCGCGAAGTCGAAACGCCGCTTGCCAACTTTTTCGCCTCTGGCCTGCTGGCTCTTCGCGAAAAACTTGGGCCGATTCTATGGCAACTCCCGCCGAACCTCGGTTGGAACAAACAACGGCTGGAGGAATTTCTTGAATTGTTGCCGCGTGATACTCGCAGCGCGGCGAGGCTTGCCAAAAAGCACGATGACAAGTTAAAAGCGCGCGCCTGGATGAAGGTCGATATCTCTCGCCCACTGCGTTACGCGCTGGAAGTTCGGCATAAAAGTTTCATGACGCCGGAATTCTTCGATCTGTTGCGCAGGCACAACATCGCCTTTGTCGTTGCCGATACCGCCAGGAAATTTCCTTACGCTGAAGATTTGACCGCGGATTTCATTTACATCCGGTTGCACGGAGCGAAAAAACTTTACGTCAGCGGTTACGATGACAAGGCAATCAACTGGTGGGCTAATCGCATTGAGCTTTGGCGCAAGGGCAAACAGCCGCGCGATGCCAAAACAGTCGCGCGTTTCGAAGCTCCCGCCAAACATCTCGACATTTTCGTTTACTTCGACAATGACGCCAAGGTCTACGCTCCATTCGATGCGCAACGACTTGCAGCGCAGCTCGGAGTGAGGTGAATGACGATTTCGCCTCCGAGAACGTTATTTGCCGTAGGTGCCGCAAACCAAACCAGAACAAAGGAAACGGCACATGAGTCCCGCCTGAACGATCAATGGGACGGCACCGGCCCGATCTTCTTCCAGTATTGAAGAATCCAGTCATTTCCCTCAAGAGACCTGAACTCGGTCGGCCGCGGGCCGCCAGGACGACCCCAACAGGCGCGCTTGTGTGTCGCGTCGAGAATCTCATATATGCCGCGGGTTAGTTGGCCGGCGTGCGGTCCGCCCACTGCAATCGAGTCCACTTGTTTGGGTCTCGTAATGGCATTCACAGTGAAGGTACCAGCTGGATGCGTTCCAACACCGCTAGCCTTTGGAAACCGGAACGTATTGTGATCGGTGATCAGGATTGTATTTCGCACGACGCTTTCGGGCACAAGCCGGCCATCAACCACGGCGCGAGTCAATTGCCAGGTTCCCGTGAGCAGTTCATAGTCCCTCTCGGCGGCGGCAGCCGGCGTCGTTGAGCCGCCGAATTGTTTATTTACGCAGCCAGCTGTAATCGCCGCCACCGCACCGATAGCTACGACCGATATTATTTTGATCATGGCCTTCTTTTCGTCAGAACTGGCCTTGCGAGTCAAGCATGATTCCGAACGAACTGGGCGAGCCTGGCATGTTGTCAGAGAGTTTTCTGCGAATAAGCTGATCGGTGCAAAGCCGCATAGAGGGTAGCAAAATCGGTGCAAAGCCGCCTGGCGCCTTTACGCGGCAAAGCCGATGGATTATTTCGCCGCCTGAAGAGCTAAATGGCGGTCCGATTTCGTGGTCTGAAATCTGCGGGTCGCAATGCATTGCGCGGCTGTTGATGCGCAAAGGTTTCGCCAGCGCGGAAGAAGTGGAAGCATTCTTGCGACCACGCCTCAGTTCGTTGAGCGATCCGTTCTTGCTTCCAAACATGCGAGCAGCCGTGGAGAGGATTCATGTCGCGCTGGATCGACGTGAGCGAGTCGTGCTCTTCGGGGATTACGATGTTGATGGCGTAACCTCGATCGCGCTGCTCGCGGAAATGTTGCGCGCTTACGGCGGCACGCCCGAATTATTTTTGCCATTGCGGATGGAGGAAGGCTACGGATTGAGCCGGGAAAGCGTCGAGCGCTGTCTCGATCAACATCATCCGCAACTTTTGATCGCGGTCGATTGCGGCACTTCATCGGTGACTGAAATTGGCGATCTTACGCGGCGCAGCGTGGACGTGGTCGTGCTCGATCATCATGAACCGAAATCGGCGCTGCCAGATTGTGTCGCGATTGTGAATCCAAAGATCGTTCCCGAGTTGCCGTTTCATTATCTGTGCAGCGCCGGAATCGTCTTTAAACTTTGTCACGCGTTATTGAAGACGCGTCCCGTCGATTTCGATCTCAAGTCGAAGCTTGATCTGGTCGCACTTGCCACTGTGGCCGACATCGTGCCGCTGCGGGGCGAGAACCGGATTTTTGTTCAGCGCGGTGCGATTGAAATTGCGAGATCGACAAGGCCGGGCCTGAAACGGTTGATCGAGGTGAGCGGAGTGCGGCCGCCGATTTTACCGGAGCACATTGGCTTCCGCCTCGGTCCTCGACTCAATGCATCCGGCCGGCTGAGCGATGCGCAAAGGTCGCTGCAACTTTTGCTAACGCAGGATGAAGCCGAGGCGGCGACGCTGGCTGAGTTGCTCGACAAGCAAAATCGCGAGCGACAGGAAGTCGAAAAAGAAATCTTCCTCGCTGCGGACGAGAAGATCGCGCACGAGTTCGACCCGATCCGCGATGCGGCAATCGTCGTTGGCGCTCGGAGCTGGCATCCGGGCGTGTTGGGAATTGTCGCCTCGCGAATTTCCCGGAAATATCATCGGCCGGCGATCGTGATCGGTTTCGAGGAAAACGGTATTGG
>JBIOVE010000292.1:0-7447 GCA_044867565.1 Candidatus Udaeobacter sp.
CGCGCGGGATGACAGCGCAGGGAGATTAGTTAAGTTAAAGAACCATTATGAACGAAGTTTACATTCTTGGCGGTGGGCGCACTGATTTTAAGCGCAACCTGAAAAAGGAAGGGAAAACAATCCGGCACGTCATCGTCGAGGCCGGCAAGAAAGCGATCGACGATGCGAAGATCGACGCGGCGGAAATTCAGGCCGGTGTGGTGGGCAATTTCAATGCGGGTCAGTTCACGAAACAGTTGCAACTCGGCGCGTTCATTCCCGAGATCGATCCAAAATTGCGCGGCATTCCGACCATGCATACTGAGGCCGCGTGCGCATCCGGCGCGCTTTCAGTGTTGCTCGGCGCGCAGTGGATCATGGGCGGATTTTATGACGCTGTGCTCGTGGTCGGGGCAGAGCAGCAAAAGACAATGTCGTCGCTCGATGGTTCCGACGTGCTCGGAGCCGCGGCCGATTATCACAACGAAAAACCGGAGTATGGCGATTTCATGTTCCCGAAGCTGTTTGGGCGCATCGCGCAGATTTACATCGACAAGTACGGCGCAAGTGAGGCGGACCTTGCGACGGTCGCATGGAAAAATTACGCGCACGCCAAGCTCAACCCGCTTGCGCAAATGCGCGATGCCGATCTTACGCTCGATCACGCCTCGCAGGTTTCGGACAAGAATCCGAGCGTTGCGCCGCCGCTTAAAGTCTCCGATTGCTCACAAATCACTGACGGCGCGGCCTCGGTCGTCCTCGTTTCTGGAAAATTTCTGGAGAAGATCGGGCGGGACAGGAAGACAACGCCCCGTCTGCTCGGTTTTGGCCATACGACTGATTATTTGCCCCTTGACCAAAAAGATGCGCCGACGTTTTCGATAGCGCGCAAGGCGGCGGAGAAAGCGTTTAGCATGGCGAACCTGAAACCGCGCGATCTCCAGGGCGCCGACGTCCACGATTGTTTTTCCATCACCGAAATTGTCGTTTACGAGATTCTCGGACTCGCTGAGCCCGGCAAAGGCGCCGAGCTCGCCAAGAGCGGTGCGACCGCATTGCCCCAGGTGCGCAACGAAACAATGCGTGGCAGGTTCCCGTTTGAAATTCCGGTCAACGCAGGCGGCGGATTGATCGCTGATGGTCATCCGGTGGGCGCGACCGGTGTTCGGCAGGTGTTCGAGGCGTATCAGCACTTGACTGGGCAGGCCGGCGCTCGCCAGATCGAAAATGCGAAGCGCTTCCTCACCTTCAACATGGGTGGCAGTCTTACGACTTCCGTCGCCATGGTCTGGGGCAGAGAATAGGCGGCATGGCGAAAGTTCCATTCACGCTCGGGGAAGTGGGTCACTTTGGATTAGCGGTGCGCGATCCGAAGAAAAGCGCGAAATGGTTCGAGCGCGCGTTGGGACTGAAAAAGGAATTCGAGTTCGAAAATGGCGTCGCCGTCGGGAATGACTACGTCACGATCGCGCTATTCAAGGGAAAGCCATCGCCGGAAACGATTGATCACATGTCGTTTCATCTGCCGAATATGGCGACATTGCGAAAAGCTCTCGATCACCTGAAAAGTGTCGGCGCAGATATAGAAGATCCCGGTGACGAAATCGGACCGGAAGGACCCGGATCGAAAAACATGGGCCTCTGGTTCCATGATCGCGACGGCTACCGCTGGGAGCTGAGCGTGCTCGGCGGAAAGTAGCTGCGGTGATCGCGATGAATACGTCTGGCTGAAATTCCGGCGGACAAATCGGCAATTAGGGCTGCGCTGAGTGCGTAGCGCACAGTCAAGTGCCTACGTTGACACGATATTTAACGGCCTTAACTTTTTCGTCCTCGACTACAAAATGATCACTTTTCAAACAGAAAAAGGGGATGGAAAAGCGTTCGTCTCGCATGCGCCAGGCTACTGGGACGACGTTGGGCCGGAACTCTGGAACGATTGGAAATGGCAACTCAAAAACAGGGTCACGTCTCTCACTCAACTCGAAAAACATCTCGATCTTAGCGAGGAGGAACGCAGTGGAGTTCTGCTATCGGGCGCCAAACTGGCGCTCGCAGTTACACCGCACTTTTTCAATCTGGTCCCGCCTTGTAATCCGGACGACCCAATCCGGCGACAGGTAATTCCACGCATCGAAGAGACGTGGACATCCCCGTACGACATGGCCGATCCATGCGGCGAAGATTCGCACATGCCAGTGCCGGGCCTGGTGCACCGATATCCGGACCGCGTCCTATTCCTGGTGACGGATCGCTGTGCCAGCTATTGTCGATATTGCACGCGCAGTCGCGTGGTCAGCGGTGTGGGCGAACAGGAGTTGCACACCGATTTCGAGGAAGCATTCCGTTATCTGGAACAGCATACCGAAGTGCGCGATGTGCTCTTGAGCGGCGGCGACGCGCTGATTTTCAGTGATGATAAGATCGACAAGTTGCTCTCGCGGCTGCGCGCGATTCCGCACATCGAATTTCTTCGCATCGGCACGCGTGTTCCGATTTTCCTGCCGCAACGGATCACACCAGAGCTTTGCGCCATTCTCGCTAAGCATCATCCGCTCTGGATGAGCGTGCACGTGAATCATCCGCGTGAATTGACGATCGAGGTGAAAGAAGCCCTCGAACGCCTCGCCAATGCCGGCATTCCGCTCGGCAACCAAAGCGTCTTGCTGGCCGGCGTAAACGACGATCTCGAAACAATGAAGACGCTCGTGCACAAACTGCTCATGTGCCGCGTGCGTCCGTATTACATTTATCAATGCGATTTGATTAACGGTTCATCCCATTTGCGCACCTCGGTCGCGAAGGGAATCGAAATCATCGAAGGATTGCGTGGCCACACCACGGGCTATGCCGTCCCGCAATTTGTGATCGATGCGCCCGGCGGCGGCGGAAAAGTGCCGATCAATCCCGGTTACATTTTGTATCACGACAACGAAAAAATCGTGATCCGCAATTACGAAGGCAAGATTTTCGAATATCCCGAAACTGGAAACGAAAACGTCCAGTTCGCGCCCCAGCGAGAATACCACGACGAGTATCTGTACTCGTAAGTCATAGGGGGACGCGCTGGTCCTCTCAGTTCTGGCGGCGCAGGCCGCTGATTTAGCAGCGGATGCGCTGTGTCCTGCGAGACGGAGAATACGAACTTAACTTATTGAGCCTTCCCTGCAGTAACCATTTCACGGGCACGCGTGCTATCCGCGAGCGCGGCCCGGCGTTGCGGGGTCATTGTTAGGACATGCTCACACTCTTTGAGGGCTTCTTGCGGGCGATTTAATTCGAGCAGGAGATCAACAAGTTGTTCGCGCGCCGGAACTATCGCACCTGGTGTGACCGGGCGTTTTTCTACGGCATCCTCTTCGTCGGCGGCATCGCGCATAAGTTTGACCGCCTCGTCCTGCCTTCCTTCGGCGTGAGCTATCCATGCGAGCGCTTCGTTCAACTGCACGTGAACTTGCGTGGCCCAGTAGTCATCGCCGGTTGAGCGCAACTTCTCGTACGCAGTCTTCAGGCGATCTAACTCTTTTCGCGCGGCTACTGGCTCGCCGCTACGCGCAAATCCGACCGCGCGAGCCCATACGCTGACGGCAAAGACCTGCGGTTGCGCGCCGGCGATTGGCATAAGCCGCGCAGCTTCCGTCCATTGCCGACGTTCGATGGCATAGCGCACCGGCATTGCGCTAGCCGCATAGCCCACCTTGAACTCGCCTGCGTGCAAGCCCGACATCGCCTGCAAATCCTCCAGGACGTGCGCGGCCTCGGCATCGCGACCGAGCTGCAAGTACGCATACGTGAGATAATCCATAGCGTGCAATTCCTCGCCGGTGTCGCCTTGATTATGCGCAGCCTTTCTTGCGGCGAGATTTGAAGCAATAGATTCCTCCCACATTCCCAATCGTGTATAAATGTGCGACGGCATGTGCAACGCGTGCGGGGCTGACGGAGCGATTCGTGAATACACCTCTGCCGCGGCCACGCCGCGGCTCGCCATTTCGGAATTGTCGTACGCATGAATTAAATAGTGCGGAATGCCCGGATGCTGCGGATGCTTTTGGAACAACGGCTCGAGCAAGGCAGCCGCTTTCTTCTCGTTTGCATGAGTTTTGTCGTTTGGCGACGCGGTGGCGATCAGGGCCAACGCGTAGAAGACCTGGCACTCGACATCGTCGGGGTTGCGTTCCGCGAGTTTGGCCATGGCGAGGGTGTAATCATTGGCGCGCTCGCCGTAGGGCACGGAATCCGCTTTTGCATAGATCATATTTAACGCGTCGATAAATTCCCGCTCCCGTTTTGAGCCGCCAATACGTCTGGCTTGCTCGATTTCCAACTGGCCGGGCGCGATGTTTTCGGGCGCAACGTAAGGTTCCCAAAGCTGATGGAAGTAAGTCATGGCCACCCCCCAGTGTGCCATGGCGCAATCGGGGTCCTGCTTTATCACGTCACGAAAAGATTTTTCCGCTGCCGAATATGCAAACGAATGCAACAGCGCCACAGCCCGCTCAAACTCTTGCTGCACACTGGCAGAGCACGAGGTGGGAAACTTTACGACGCCGAGTTTCTCGGGGATGGGGTGTTGGTGTTCTTGGGCGGCTGCGGACGATTGCCATTCAGCCAACGCGAAAAACATGAGGCAGAGAGGGAGCGCGAACATTTGTCGTTTGTGTGGATTTTGAGATCGCATGACCGTGTTCACCAACGAACGTTGTCGAATTAGTCCGATTATCAATTACCGAAAACAACCTCGCCGCCGATCACGGTCATTTCAGCCCGAGTTTTCAAAATTTCCTGCTCGGGAATTTTCATAATGTCCTGCGAAAGCACGGTAAAATCGGCGAGCTTGCCGGGTTCGATGGAACCTTTGTCTTTTTCTTCAAACGCGGCGTAAGCGGGCCAGATCGTGAACATTTTCAGCGCATCCTCGCGTGAGACAGCCTGCTCTGGATGCCAGCCGTCGCCCGATTCACCTTTACTGCTTTTGCGCGTAACCGCGGCGTAAAATTCAATCATTGGTTCGCCGCGCTCGACTGGCGCGTCGGAGCCGCCGGCAATGATGCACCCGGCTTTCAGGAAACTTTGCCATGCGTATGCACCCGCCAGCCGTTCCATTCCGAGCCGGGCGGGCGCGAAAAATAAATCGCTGATCGCGTGCGACGGTTGCATCGACGGGATCACACCCAGCTTTGCGAACCGTGGAATATCCGCATGATCGACAATCTGCGCGTGTTCAACGCGCCACCGCGGCTCGCGGACTTTTCGTTCGCTGGGCGGCACAGCTTTGAATGCATCTTCGTAAAGATCGAGGATCAATCGATTGGCGCGATCGCCGATAGCGTGCGTCTCGACTTGAATGCCGCGGCGCAATGCCTCCTCAAACATCGGTTTCAAGTCGGCTTCCTTCTCGGTGAGAAATCCGGAACTGTCTGGCGCATCGCTGTAAGGCCTTAATAAAGCCGCGCCCCGCGAACCGAGTGCGCCGTCGAAAATGACTTTGATCGTTCGCTGCGTGAAGTGGTGATCGTACGCGTCAATTATTGATCCTTCGCGCAAGAAGCCCTGCGCATCTTCGCCGGGCCCATAAACCGCATTAATAAAGCGCAGCTTCACTTTCCCCTCGTCGAAACATTTCCGAATTATTTTGATGTCCTCGGCATGGCTGCCGGCGTTTTGAATTTCGCACCAGCCAAGGCCGATCTCGCGATTCACTCCGAGCAGGAACGCTTGCTCCCGCTCGGCGGCGGTCGGTTTGGGAATATTTTTCGCAACAAGCTCTTGCGCGTTATCGATCAGCATGCCAGTCGGTTCGCCGGTGCTTTTGTCTTTTAGAATTTCACCGCCGAAAGGATTCAGAGTGTTCTTGTCGATGTTCGCGACTTTCAACGCCGCGGTATTCGCGATGGCCGCATGGCCATCGGCACGTTTGAGAAAAACGGGATTGTCGGGCGCGATTTTGTCGAGATCTTCTCGGGATGGGAATTTCGGCGGCGCCCAGAATGTTTCAATCCAGCCACGGCCGGTGATCCATTTGCCCTTCTCAGTTCGAGAAACTCGCTCTTTAACCTTTGTGAGAAAATCTTCGAGCGAGTTTGTCCCTTCAAGATTGAGATGCATCTCGCGTTCGCCAATTCCGAAGATGTGGCAGTGCGAATCGGTAAAGCCCGGCACGACCGTTTTGCCTCGAAAGTCGACAATCCGCGTTTTGGTGCCACGAAATTTTTTCGCATCTTCGTTTGAACCCACAAAAACGACGCGCTGATCTTCAACCGCGATGGCTTCCGCGTGCGGCTGTTTCTCGTTTACGGTGTGGATGTTTCCGTTAACGAAAATAAGATTGGCATCCGCTCGATTCCGCTCCGCTTCGCTCAAGATTGGTTCTTCGGCGTAGTTCACGTTTTGAAGGAAAAATAGCAGGAAAGGGAGACTGCTCCGGAAGAAGATGCGACAGGGCTGCGCTTTCACTTGACGGTTTGCCGAAGTTTTGACGTTATCGGTTTTGCGAATGCTTCGCTTTTCCGTATCGGAAAGAGCGACGGCGTTGTTTTTATCGAACATGAGATTGAAAGACGAATTTTATTTTGCCCTCGCCGAGCAGATTCATAGAATCTTGCTTTCCCCTCAGACGAGCAACCAATCTCAAACTTTGCATCGTCTGAACGAATCACATCCTAGTTCAAACCCTGATCCGTTTTTAGCTTGGCGGCTGCCGCTGAGCGGCGCGGGTATCGGCTAATATCCATGGCGAATTTCTTTCCACGCTGGACGAACTGGCTGCCGCTTAAGATACTGGTCTGCGGCATCCTGATCGTCTGTGGATTGACCGGAGCCACGTGGTACTACGTGACGCCGAAATACACACGCGTGAGGTACGAGCCGATTCAGCCGGTGCCTTTTCCGCATGATGTCCACGTGTCGCAACTGGGAATGGATTGCCGTTACTGCCACAGCTTTGTCGATATGGCGGCGCACTCGAACGTGCCCAATACCCAGACGTGCATGAACTGCCACACGCAGGTGCAAAAAGATAATCCGAAGCTTGAGCCGGTGCGCGTGAGCTGGAAAACGGGCAACCCGATCGAGTGGGTACAAATCCATCGCACGCCCGACTACGTTTTTTACAATCACAGCGCGCACGTGAATCGCGGCATCAGCTGTTTTAGCTGCCACGGTCCGGTCAACCACATGCCGATAGTTTATCATGCAAAACCGCATAGCATGGCGTGGTGCCTCGAATGTCATCGGCATCCGGAAAATTTTTTGCGGCCGGATGACCAGGTTTTTAATCTCGATTGGAAACCGGACGACGTGAAACCGGCGGAATTTGTGGCGAAATACGGACAAGCGCAGGATGCGAGAGAAGATTTATCGAAGAAGAAAAAGCTCACTCAAACGGAGATCGGCCAGACGCTAAAGGAGCGCTGGAATATTAATCCGCCGACGAATTGTCAGGGGTGCCACCGATGAATCGTCGCAC